>CAJQKF010000025.1 GCA_905478855.1 uncultured Gammaproteobacteria bacterium | reverse complement strand
AGAGTTTCAACCCTGGAGGATCGGTCAAGGATCGACCGGCGCTGAATATGATTGAAGATGCAGAAAAACGCGGTTTGCTCAAACCAGGGGATACTTTTGTTGAACCCACATCGGGTAACACCGGAATTGGACTTGCCATGGTTGCAGCAGCTAAGGGTTATCGTGGCGTGTTTGTTATGGCCGCAGATATGAGTGAGGAAAGAAAGACAATTTTAAAATGCTATGGCATGGAGTTAGTATTAACACCAGCCGAGAAAGGAACCGTTGGTGCTATTGAAGAGGCCAAACGTTTAGCCGCAGAGAAAAACTGGTTTTTTGTGGGACAACACTTCAATCCGGCAAATCCTGATTCCCATCAATCGACTGCCAACGAAATATTGGAAGATTTTGGAGACGAGCTTGGTGCGGTTATTTGTACTACCGGCACAGGTGGCACAATTTCCGGTCTTGCAAAGTATTTAAAGCCAGCTAGACCAAATTTAAAAATAATTGCGACAGAACCTGCAGATTCACCCATATTGTCTGAGGGTATTGCCTGTAAACATAAAATTATGGGCACTGCTCCCGGATTTATTCCAGATACACTGAATACTAATTCGTATGATCTGATCGTTCCTATCACCACCGACGAAGCTTATAGTACGGCTCGTCGGTTGGCAGTAGATGAGGGGATTTTTGCAGGAATCTCCTGCGGAGCTGCAGTAGTTGGAATGCAAAAAGTTGCACAAATGCCGGAGTTCAAGGGTAAGTCGTTGTTAGCTATTTTGGCCGATACGGGGGAACGCTATTTGAGTACTGATCTTTGGAATTATTGAACTGGAGCATACCGTGTTGGTGGTTATAAGTATGTTTTGTTATGGCAGGTAAGAATGCTAAGCCGGTAGCAACCAAGGCTGGATGTTCTGGAAAATTTAATCGATTACGCTGTGCGATTCATGGAAGAAAAATACAGTGCTGATAAGTTAAACTAGAAATCTACATAAATTACTACAGATACGATTATGCACGGCGACACAGATATAGCATTTGAAAATCAACCTTTTCATGGCATTGGCCATGAAATCACATACGCCGGAGCGCTGAGTTTTTTACGCCGCGCGTATTCAAAGGATGTGCACTCACCGGAGTTAATTGTGAGCGGTGTGCCGTTTGATCTCGCGGTCAGTAATCGACCGGGAACCCGCTTTGGACCAAGAAGTATTCGAGAAGCATCGACCAATTTAGCTTGGACCGGCGGACCGTGGCCTTGGGGCTTTGATCCGTTTGAAAATATTCTAGCATCAGACTTTGGGGATTGTGTTTTGGATCAGGGTAAACCGGACAAAATACCGCAGCAGATTGAGGAACATGCTCGCCTGCTATTATCTGGTGGCGCAAAAATGCTCACCATGGGCGGTGATCACTTTGTAACTTATCCAATTTTGAAAGCCATACACGAACGGCACGGACCAGTATCGCTGGTGCATTTTGATGCCCATTCCGATACATGGGAGGAGCCTGAGGAGCGAATCGATCATGGTACAATGTTTTATCATGCGGCAAGGCAAGGTTTGGTTAACCCACAAAAATCTGTACAGATTGGCTTACGAACCTGCAATGATAAAACACATGGCTTTAATATTATGGACGCTGATTATGTGCACAAAAATGGTGTTCAAAAAGTAATCGAAAATACTCTGGAAATCGTTGGAGACAATCCGGCTTACTTAACATTCGATATTGACTGTTTGGATCCATCATATGCACCAGGTACGGGCACCCCTGTTTGTGGGGGGCTCTCGACCTGGCAAGCGCAAACAATAATTCGTGGTCTTGTGCCGATAAATTTCATATCTATGGATTTAGTCGAGGTGGCACCGGCTTATGATGTAGGCGATATCACTTCTCTGGCAGGGGCAAGCATCATGCTTGATTTTATTTGTCTATTATCTCAACAAAAACGTTAGTGTTCACTATCACTAGATAGAAGTTAAAGGTAGCGTAATTATGCGGACATTAAAAGTTGCTGTTTCTCAATTCACCTGTGATGAGAGTTTCGAATCGAATATAGCTAAGGCCGAAAAGCAGGTGCGCGCAGCGGCTAAGGCGAATGCCAACATAGTCCTGTTACAGGAATTATTTGAGCGACCGTATTTCTGTAAGGAGCAGCATGTCGAATTTCTCGATTTGGCTGCGCCAGTCGATGAAAACCCCGCTGTTCAAAAAATGCAAGAATTGGCAAAGTCGTTGGGAATTGTCATTCCGGTGAGTTTTTTCGAGCGTGATGGAAATCAACACTTTAACAGTATGGCTATGATAGATGCCAACGGAGCTTTACTGGGCGTTTATCGAAAATCCCACATACCGGATGGACCTGGTTATCAGGAAAAATTTTATTTCACACCGGGTAATACCGGTTTTAAAGTATGGAAAACTCAAGTCGGGGTAATTGGTGTTGGTATTTGCTGGGACCAGTGGTTTCCCGAAGTGGCACGTTCAATGGCGTTGATGGGTGCCGAGTTATTGCTTTACCCGACTGCCATTGGATCTGAGCCTAAAAACCCGGGTTTTGATTCCAGCGATCATTGGCAAACCGCTATGCGTGGCCATGCTGCATCCAATATAATGCCCCTTGCCGCAGCGAATCGAGTAGGGACAGAGAGAGCGCCTGATGGTACAGAAGTCAGCTTTTACGGCCGTTCGTTTATTAGTGATCATTATGGGCAATTAGTTGCCGAAGCCGATCGCACGAGTGACGAGCTATTAATGGCGTCATTTGAGCTTGAAACAATTGGCAAAGAACGTAGGTCTTGGGGAGTATTTCGTGATCGTCGACCTGAACTCTATGGTGCGATAACATCGCCTGTTTGATGTAATTGCATTTACAACGATCGTTCAATCTAAACTATATGAAAACTAGGTTCCGTTAGAGAATATAAAATATGAGTGATTATGAAAAGTTAGGCGCCTTTTATCTAGGTAAAGAATACGACCTTGATATTGATAAACAAGACGAAGACTTGGTGCTCTATAAATCTAAGGACTTGACAACGCATGCGGTAATTATTGGCATGACCGGGAGTGGGAAGACCGGTTTGGGTATTGGATTACTTGAAGAGGCGGTAATTGACAAGATCCCTGTCATTGCAATTGACCCTAAGGGGGACCTTGGGAATGTGATGTTAAATTTCCCAAACTTGGATGGTGCTGACTTTGAACCTTGGGTAAATCCGACAGAGGCCGCAAATGAAGGAAAAACAGTCGCTCAGTACGCCGGTGATCAGGCTCGATTATGGGAAACGGGATTAGCGAAATGGGGTCAGGATAAGCAGCGTATTAAGAAGCTAGCTGATAGTGCTGATATGGCGATTTATACTCCAGGAAGCACTGCTGGCCAACCTATTTCTGTGTTAAAGACGTTCTCTGCACCCCCAGTAGAATTACGTGAAGATTCGGATTTATATCGTGAACGGATTCAATCAACGGCAACTAGCATACTTACTCTATTGGATCTTAATGCGGATCCGTTAACCAGTCGTGAACACATCTTAATTGCCAATTTACTGAAGAATCGGTGGGATGAAGGGCTTGATCTGGATATTCCTGCGCTTATCGCAAGTATTCAAAATCCGCCGATGGAACGCATAGGTGTGGTCGATCTAGATTCATTTTTTCCGGCAAAAGATAGAATGGCTCTGGCCATGAGACTAAATAATTTGTTAGCGGCCCCCGGTTTTGAAGTCTGGATGCAGGGCCAATCATTAGATGCGCAACGTTTATTTTATAGCGACAGCGGAAAGCCAAGATTGTCGGTGGTGTCGATTGCGCACTTATCTGATACAGAGCGCATGTTTATAGTGACAATGCTGTTAAACGAAATTATCGGTTGGATGCGCCGTCAGCCCGGTACTGGAAGCTTGCGAGCGATCTTGTACATGGATGAAATTTTTGGTTACATGCCGCCGACGGCAAACCCAGCGAGTAAAGTTCTATTTCTTACCTTGTTGAAACAGGCGCGCGCCTATGGGCTGGGCTTAGTATTAGCCACGCAAAATCCAGTAGATTTGGACTATAAAGGACTTTCGAATACCGGTACATGGTTTATTGGGCGACTTCAAACCGAGAGAGATAAAGCTCGAGTAATGGAGGGCCTTGAAGGGGCATCCGGTGGAAAGGCCTTTGATAAAGGCAAGATGGAGAGAACACTAGCGGGTTTAGGCAAACGGAAATTTCTTCTACATAATGTGCATGAAGATGCATCACGAGTATTTTCTACTCGTTGGGTGTTGTCTTATTTGTCCGGGCCCTTAACCCGCGACCAAATAAAAAGACTAATGGCGACTCGTAAAGCTTCGATGGTACTGCAGGCAACTAATAACAGTCAGTCACGAAAGCTTGTTGAAAGAACTAATTCAGTACGTCCGGTTTTACCACCTAAAATAAAGCAGTTCTATTTGCCGTGTTTCAGTGGTGACAAACCTGTACATTACCACCCGCAATTAATCGGTCTTGCGCGTGTCACCTATCAGAGTTCGCGTTATAAGGTAAACACAGGTAAAGAGTTTTGTTTTTTAACTGATGTTAATGAGGGAGCAATTGCAGTTGATTGGAACGCATCTGAGTTTCAGGAAATTGTAGCCAGTGATCTTGAGAAGCAAGGTATGGATGACTCTGTATACGGAGATTTACCTAAAGCTGCGACCAAGCTGGCGAATTATAAAAAATTCGAGAGCCGTTTTAAAACGTGGTTACGTACCGAACAAACTTTAAATTTATTTAAAAGCAAAACGTATAAGATGGTATCGAACATCGATGAATCCGAGGGAGATTTTCGCTCGCGTTTACAAATTGTAGCTCATGAAAAGCGTGATGTTGCTTCCGGTAAGCTTAGGAAAAAGTACGACGCCAAGGTGACTGTGCTGGAGCGTCGGCTCCAGCGTGCAGAACAGAAGGTAGAAACTCAAGCTGCGCAGGCCAAGCAAAGTAAGTTTGATACTGCAATATCATTTGGTACGGCAATATTAGGTGCCTTTCTTGGACGAAAGGCTATTTCATCGACCTCGGCATCGCGCATGGGCTCGGCAATCAAGAGAGCTCAGCGCACGCGTAAAGAATCCGGTGATGTAGATCACGCGGAGGAACTTCTGGCTTCGGTTAAAACCGAATTACTCGAATTAAGTGAGGCCTTTGAAATGGAACTTGTTGAATTGGATGAGACCTATGATGCAAGTGATGATGAGCTTGAAACTCTGCTTGTTCGAGCAAAATCGACGGATATAAAAATTGATTTAGTCTCTCTCGTATGGGCGCCTTATACTCAAACGGAAGGGGGTAATAATCAGCCTGCTTGGATTTAATATTTACTTATAAGTGCCTGCGGTATTTCTGTGATGAACGCTTAACTAAATCTGGTAGTTACCTCAATTTGTGAAAACTGATTTTGATGCAGTAATAGTGGGTGCCGGTTTTGCCGGTATGTATATGTTATATCGATTGCGTAAGCTAGGCTTGACGGTTCGAGTAATCGAAAAAGCTGATGATGTTGGGGGAACATGGTATTGGAATCGATATCCAGGGGCTCGATGCGATATTGAAAGTATCCAGTATTCCTATTCATTTTCGGATGAACTACAGCAGGAATGGAATTGGAGCGAGCGGTACGCAACCCAAAGTGAGATCCTCTCTTATGCGAACCATGTCGTGGAGAAACTTAGTTTACGTTCTGATATGCAATTTGGGTCTACTGTAGAGACAACTGTATTTGATGAGACGGCTTATCATTGGAATATTGGTATTCGATCTGGTGAGATACGGGAGTTTTTAACCTGTCGCTTTTGTATCATGGCAACCGGTTGTCTATCGACACCGAATGAGCCGGTTGTTCCGGGTTTAGAGCAGTTTGCCGGGTCGGTTTACCACACCGCCGACTGGCCGGATACATCGGTAGATTTTAGAAATCAACGAGTTGCAGTGCTAGGCACTGGATCGTCGGGTATACAAACAGCGGTGGCGCTAGCCGCTGTTGCAGAACATCTCACTGTTTTTCAAAGAACACCGAATTATGTAGTTCCTGATGCGAATCATGCCTTTGAATCCGAACAACTTGCAAGAGTTAAGGCGGACTATCCTGCTATTCGAGCGCAGGCGAAGCTATGTCGAAATGGTGTTGCTCAGGAAATAGTGGCGTTGAGTGCATTGGAGGTATCACAAACTGAACGTAATAGGCGTTACCAAGAGCGCTGGGATAAGGGCGGACTTACATTTATAGGCGCATTTTCGGATCTGATCCTCGATGCGGCAGCTAATAAAACGGTTGCTGACTTTGTGAGAGAGAAAATTCGAACCATAGTACAAGACCCTGCAACGGCAAAACTATTAAGTCCAACCAGCACGTTCGGTTGCAAGCGGCTTTGTGTAAGCAGTAGTTATTACAGTATTTTTAATCGAGAAAACGTTGCTCTTGTCGATACCAGTGCTGGGGTTGATGAAATATCAGAGCGGGGGCTTATTGTTGCCGGACAGGAATATCCTGCCGATAGTATTGTTTTGGCGACTGGGTTTGATGCGATGACAGGAACGTTAAATCGTATCCGTATTGTCGGAAAACAGGGTGAAGCGTTAAAGAACCGATGGAACGAGGGGCCAACAGGTTATCTTGGTTTAATGATTTCTGGTTTTCCAAATCTTTTTACGATTACCGGCCCCGGTAGTCCTTCAGTTTTGAGTAATGTTCTCATGAGCATCGAATACCATGTTAATTGGATCAGTGACTGTCTTAAATTCATGAGTGATCGAAAATTTCAGGTAATAGAGCCAAGAACGCAAGCAGAAGATGAATGGGCAGATGAAGTAGCTTCAATCGTAGATAACACCTTGTATCGAACCTGTAATTCTTGGTATCTCGGGGTAAATGTTCCGGGTAAGCCAAAGAAATTTATGCCGTATCCCGGGGTTCCGTCTTATGAGAGTCGGTGCAGTAGTATTGCAAAGAATAATTATGTTGGTTTCGATTTTTCCTGATAGCAGTTAGGCTGTAAACAACCTTGTTATACGTGTCATTATGTTAGATGTGGGTTGATTAACACGACAAAAAGAAGATCTTAGCTATCGGAATTACTCTTGTATTGACATAAACGAGATGGAGACAAAAGGTTTAGAATAATCAATTATAGATGTAATTAGGCCATTTTTGATTAAAAATTAAGCAGAAAGTTAATTAATCTTTAGCACTTCTTATGAAAATATGATACAAAACCTTTTCCATTGTTGATGATTTCAATGGAGTTTGGTAGTTGTTGGTGTGTAGTAAATAACATCATGATAGCAACGAGTAAATACATCGAGGCACTACGGGTGCTTCATAAAATTTGGTAAGTAAGTAATGAGTAAAGGTACAGTAAAGTGGTTTAACGCTGATAAGGGCTATGGTTTTATTACTCCTGAAGACGGTGGAAAAGATCTTTTCGTTCATCATTCAGAAATTAAAAATGGTGGCGGTTTTGCAACTCTCAATGACGGTCAGTCAGTAGAGTTTGAAGTAGGTGAAGGTCAGAAAGGTCCTTGTGCCAACAACGTAGTACCAGTTTAAATAAAAAACTGGTTAAGTTGCGCGGAGTATTCTGCGCAACTTAAAGTTTCCTCTCGGCAATTTTCTGCCAACCCATGTAGACACCGCTCTACATAAACCTTCCTCAAGTTTGCTAGAACATTAACTTGTGATGTGGTTTGCAGGTTTTTTTGATAGTGCTATTGCTTGTTGTTATTAATCGTCTCCGATTGTGGGTTTTATTGCCTAGAATTCAGGCTTCAAGAAACATCAAAACTTATTGGTGTAACGAAAGTGAGTAAAAAATGATTGGTACTTCCTCATCGAATTCAAGGAGATTGATATGCTAAATATGGATTTCAGCAAACGTGTATATTTCGATACCAACTTGATGGAATGGCAAACTAGCCCGTCCGCGGGTGTGGCGAGGAAGCCTTTAGCTAGAGAAGATAAAGAATCGGGTCATGCAACGAGTGTGGTGCGATACGATAAAGGCGCATCCTTTACTCGTCATGAGCATCCCTTTGGAGAAGAGATTCTGGTGCTTGATGGTGTTTTCTCTGATGAAACGGGCGATTACCCAGCAGGGTCCTATATACGTAACCCTCCTGGCAGCGGTCATAGCCCGTTGAGTGTTGATGGATGTGTCATCTTTGTGAAGCTTTGCCAGTTTCAAGATGAAGATTTACAGCATATCAGTGTCAATACTTGCACTTCAAAGTGGCGACAAGGCATCGGAGGGCTAGCTGTTATGCCCTTACATGAACATCTGCACGAGCATACGGCATTGGTTAAATGGCCCGCCGGCGAAGTATTTCAACCCCATCGTCATTATGGAGGAGAGGAAATCTTTGTGATATCAGGCATATTCTGTGATGAGCACGGAAAATATCCAACTGGATCATGGTTACGTAGTCCACATATGAGTCAGCATCACCCCTATGTCGAAGAAGAAACAGTAATATGGGTGAAGACTGGACATCTTATTACCGAGTAAGATTTGGGCGTAAAAGTGTAAACATTAGCCTTTAATTGTTTTGATGAAGGGTGCTTAAACGTTGCTAAAAATTCAGTGTTGACGGCAGTCGTTATGTAAATACCCCGTAAACTAGTACAAGAGAAACGTAGAAATTTCTATAATAAAGCGATAGGAGTTTTTACCATGACAAAAAGATTAACAGAAAGCCAGATAGTAGGCATATTGAAAGAAGCAGAAG
>CAJQKF010000024.1 GCA_905478855.1 uncultured Gammaproteobacteria bacterium | reverse complement strand
GGTGCCCAGAACTGGAAATCGGTAGGAACTCAGTAAAACCTTGCAGTAGTGCAAGATAAATAGCATGTGACGTAGTCAACATCACGCCTCCTGCAGCTGCAGACTGTGGATACGGTTGCCGTTTCGGAATGCGCTCAAACCATGTTCGACAGATTTCCCCAGAGCGAGAACTTTAAACACTTCGCCCATTTGGGATGGTAACGTCAATCGCTTGATTTCGTTAGACAACGACATTTGTGCTTCGACCGATAGATTCAGATCCAATAATTCATCCATCAGCCCGGCATTTACTAGAAAATTGGCTTGATCAATAAAACCGATTAGGTCTAAGTCAGACGCAATCGCCGTTTCGGCTAAGGCTGTCATATCAACATGAGCTGTAATATCTTGAAGCCCAGGAAAGATCAAAGGGTCGTTATGCGCAAGATGCTTAAAGTGACAACGTAATGTGCCGTCATTCCGTTGCGGATGATAATACTCAGAACCCGAATAGCCATAGTCAACGAACAGACAGTATCCGCACTGAAGAATAGTTGATAAGGTTCTTAATAGTGCCGATGCTGATGGACAATATTCGGAACAATAACCTTCAGTCAGACCGTATCGATCAATGATTTTATCAATACCGTGATTTGTTGCTTTGTGAAATGTTTTCACCCACTCAAAATTACTACCTATAACTTCCACATCCAAAAAACTAAAGCCCTCGATACCGACTTCAAAACGATCAACAGGCAGCGCGTCGAATACTTCGTTTGCAATGACGATGCCGTGCAAACTAAAGTCATCCAAATTATCCAGCCAGAACACTTTATCGGCATTGACACATGTTGATCGTATAAATTCTTGTTGCCGCTGCCTAAGATCACCACTAGTCTCAAGGATATAGTATGTCTCAAGTGGGCAATCCACTTTGCTCAGACGTTCAAGAATCTGAGCGCATAGTGCACCGCTTCCAGCTCCCAGTTCAAGTATCGAACCACCACTCAGCTGATGCAGTGCTTCATTACATTGATTTGCAACACAAGCACCAAATAAACTCCCAAGCTCAGGGGCTGTTATAAAGTCACCACCCTCGCCAATTTTCCGACAACCTGAGTTATAATATCCACACTCAGGAGCATGCAAAGCCATGTTCATGTATTCACTAAATGGAATTTTCCCTTGCGCAGAGGAAATCTGCTGTTGGAGCATTTGGGTAACAAACTCCATATGCTCCTGTTCAACGTGATCCAACTCTGGGAATTTACGATTCGGTAGTGACATTCGAAACAGTTAAAATGAGGGAACCGGATGGTAGCCTCGTTCAGCTTTTCAATCAATCAGCTACACGCACTAAAAAATGCGTATCGATGATTTGGATTCAATATTAATACTTTTAAAGTAACTATAGAAAATGTCGTACTGTCAAAATGAAAAAACGTAAAGTAGCTTTAATTACAGGTGCAGCGAAACGAATCGGTGCGGCAATTGCAGATAGACTTCATAACGATGGCTATAACATCGTCATTCACTATGGAAACAGTGTCGATGCTGCTAAAAACTTACAACAAAAACTTGAGTACAAACGAGCAGACTCAACTCGACTCGTATCAGCTAACTTAACCGATCCACAAGCGGTTTATAATCTTGCGAAAACAGCACTGGATTCTTGGGGGATAATTAGTGTTTTAATCAATAATGCTTCCTGTTTTTATCCTACCCCGATTGGCGCGACATCGGATGAACACTGGTCAACGATAATGGATGTAAATGTTAAAGCGCCCTATATGTTGTCCCAACATCTTCGCAACACGTTATCCGAATCACATGGCTGCATAATCAATATCACAGACATATATGCTGATCGCCCCCTGCAGCTTCACAGCGTCTACAGCGCCTCAAAGGCAGCATTAGTAAGTCTAACAAAATCAATGGCCGCGGAATTAGCTCCCGAGATTAGGGTAAATGCCGTGTCGCCTGGTGCAATACTGTGGCCCGAGAATAACCTAACCGATACGGACACTATATTAAGTCGAATACCGTTAAAACGATGTGGGTCACCAAAAGATATTACCGATGCGATAGACTACTTCTTGAATTCAAATTACGTCACAGGACAGATTTTAAAAATAGATGGTGGACGAACAACGCTCCCCTAAAACAGTATTTTTTATGCACAACGCCCCCCCGATATCAATGTCCGCTCGTTTTGTTGAACCAAAAATGACAAAAGCGCTGAAATCTTAAAAATTATGACAGATAAAATCGAATCTATTCTCGAAACTGGAGGAACTGGAGAAGGTACTTTCACTGTTTCGACTCCACTGAATATACCAATGTTGCCATCCAACTTGCAATCTTCTATGGATTGCAAACTGCAATTTTATGGCCCCTTAAGGGGACATTCATCATTTTCAAACGTCGCCGACACCATCGCCACAACCATTGCTAATAATATCGATGACTCAAGCTTCATGAATTATCATGCAAGTCTCGGGGAGTCGCTGGAAAACCCGATACTCGCCAAAAAAGAAAACACCATTAGCTCCGCGCCCGTCGGTGTTTTCTTTGGTTTGCCAAACCACGCTCCTGAGAATTTCTTATTTCACCGAATTCGTATCGCAATAATGGTGTGCGAAGGAGACAGAATTCCCCACTCTTGGGTAGCGTTCTGCAACCAAATTGATCTCGTAATAGTGCCATCCGACTACTGTAAACAGGTTTTTCTAGAATGCGGAGTTGAAACCGCAATCATGATAGTACCTCACGGGGTGCATCCGGTTCACGTCCCGTTGAAGAACATCACATCAAAAGAGAAGTTCGTATTTTATAATACATTTAGAGGTAACTATGCCCACGAACGTAAGAGTTTTGAAGAAACTATTGAGTGCTTTCAATTGGCATTTGCAGGGCGTACCGACGTAGAACTAAGGCTACGTGTTGGAAACTCAATGTTAATGCCAAAATCTGGCATAAAATCAGAAATGAGCGAGCAAATCATTTTTGACTCGAATGATAAGATGACTTTGGAAGAAACGGTCACCGCCTATCATTCGGTAGACTGTGTCGTTCATCCAAGTAAAAGCGAAGGATTTGGTCTTGTACCATTAGAAGCACTATGTTGCGGAATACCGGTTATTGCTCCCGCCGTTACGGGTCTTGCTGACTATTTAGACGAAAAGTACGCTTTGTTACTGAACATGGGACCCAAAAAACGAATACCAGGCCACCCTAATGAACGCGGCAATTATTATAGTGTGGACAAAAAGCACCTGGTCGAGAGAATGCTTTTTATCGTAGATAACATAGATAAGGAACGAGCAAAGCTGCTAGGCCACGTTGATCAACTCGTAAGAAAATACTCATGGGACAGTGTTTTAACAGAATTCAATGGAGTTTTAGATTCTGCAATTCATTGCGAAAACCGCACGTCATTTCTCGCAATTGTCGGCAAATTCAAAGATCGAAAAGCGATCTCACACTATCGAGAATTATCTACTCATCGAGCCATCCACGGCTTCCAGACGAAACGACAGAATTTAGAAAAAACCGACATGTCTCTGCCCTTTTCCAGCATTATATATTGTGGATGGGATCGGCCACGAGACGGGATTGGAAATCATTTGCGCCTGCTTGACCAGTATATATTTAATATTGCGGAGATCAAATACAGGAGTCTGGATGAATTACCTTCAAACTATGGCGGAGAGTTTTACCAAGATCTTACACCTGGCATACACGAGCAACGCCCTGATTTATTCACTGATGCAATCTACCTCGATGTAGTCGGCTTTCAGGGAAGAGAGCATACGATCTATCGACAAATTGATCGAGTCAAAAAGATCAAAGAGAAAACAGGTGCATTTTGCATGCTCTACCTTATGTGGGAAACCGATCAACTCTGGGCCCCCATGTTAGATCTGGTAAAAATATACGACAGAGTAATCGTCACATCTTTATTACTTGATGTGTATTTTAAAGAGAATGACGTCGAGTATACTAAACTACCCCATCCTTATGAGTACAAAGTTAATTTACCCGCACGAATAAAGAAACCTACAGAACCGCTCACCCTAGGCATGACGGCAGGATTATGGCCTCGCAAAAACATGTTGCTTCTCGCGGAGAGTTTCGCAAGAATTTGGGGAAACAACGATCAGGTACGACTAAAACTCCACACCAGAACCAAACCTTTTGACGACAATTCATGGGATATTTCAAGTCAACTCGAATTACTTAGTGCCCGTTTTAACAATATTGAATTCGTTATCGAGGAGTTCTCCAGAGATGATTATGCTAACTGGATGAATACCCTTGACGTCTATTGTTTCATTTCTGCTGGTGAGGGATACTCAGTAACACCCCGTGAAGCACTGCACATGAAAAAGCCCGTGTTATTATTGGACGCCCACGTTCACTCTGAGTTTAGTCACCTACCCGGCGTAATTCCAATAGACTCGAATGGAAAAATCGATGCTATAGAGGGCTTTTCATTTATTACAGAGGGTGTTGGTCAGGAATATTCTGTCAATATTGATATGTTCGAGGAAACACTATTGAATATTGTAAATACTTACCCTAACCATTGTTCGGAGTTAACCAAGAACTTCGAAGAAATCGAGTCATTTCACGACCTAGAAAACGTAAGAAAATCTTGGTTAATAGCACTAACAGAGATATTGACCTGATTGAAGCACTAACGTAAGCTTTGAACCAAGATTACTATAGAAGCATTGTTAAGTTATTATGCCTTGCCGCCAAAATTTGACATTTAAATACACATTTCTTAATTAGAGGTTTCTAAGATGAGTGATAAAGAAAAGCAAGCCAACGACCGTAGAAATGTCGTTAAAGGAATTACTATTGGCGCTGGAGGAATTACCTTAAGTCAATGGACTAAGCCTGTCGTAGAAACTATCGCTTTACCTGCACACGCTCAAACAACAACTGGAGCTGCAGTCTTAGGAGCAGGTTTATTTGGTGGCGGGTTATTCAATAACCCATAAGTCATAAGAGTAAACGTTTTTAAATTTACTAATTCATTGAGATGAATTTGAAGTAAAGTGAGGGACATTAATTATGGCAACATGTAATGCTTCTTGGAGATGGGCTGCTTTTGTTTGTGCAAAGGGAGCTGTAGGTAACGGAAATACTGGCCCTGTTTCAGTAACACTCAGAGACGAAGGTATTTTTAACGAATATACCTTTCCTGATATGGCATGGAACGGAATCACCACATTAGAAATGCCGGTCCCAGCCTCTGCAGTAAACACAGGTAATTTTGGTGCCAGCACGGAAATAAGCAATGCTAAGATTATGCTCAAGCCAGGTGGAGCAGGCACAGCTAACCTTTCATGTTCATTCAATCTTAACATAACTGATAATTCAGTCGATGCGTACGATACTTGCGGAGGATATGGGCCTTTTGGATTTTTTGATCAACGTGATATTTCCATTCTTAATGAAGGTTGTGGTTAAACTTACTTTTAGAGTTTTCAGCCATCAGTGTGTTATGTAACATGACTTGAATAACCTTAATCTGCAATGCTTTCATGTAGATCTAGGTTTAAAAAACTGGAAACATTAATGTTTCCAGTTTTTTTATTTGTGTAATGGGAAAATATTAAATGAGTAACGGCGACTCATCTATTGATAAAAACACCTCAGAAAAATGGGAATGGACAAAGCGCCTCTACTCCGGAAAATCATCGTGGCAAGAATTTCCGGAAAAATTTTGGTTAGTACCTTCAAGCATTCAGAAAAGTCGACTATTAGTTTGTGAATCATGCAGACATCTTAAAGGCGCCGTAAAGCTTTGCCGTCGCTGCAATTGCATAATGCCCTTTAAAGTAAAGATTGGACATGCTAGCTGCCTCGTTGGGAAATGGCCATCAATAAATCGACCTCCTCCAGAAACTGACTAGATCGGCCTTTTATGCGTAATAGTTAATTCCGCCAGGGTTATTAGCCTTATTCATATCCCCATAGCTTCACATAATTTGTTCTATCGTATTACAAACTAGGCTTACATAATTTTTAAAATAAACCTTTAAACATGAAGAAAACATTCAAAACTGTGGTTGATAAACAGTCGGTATGATTACAAACACTCTGTGTGACACAGCCTTGCAAGAAGCCCCATTAATAGACGAATTTCAGCCAAACTAAACTCTTCCAATAGTCGGTTTTCAAACGCATGTGCTAGGGGAATAATCTCGTCGTATAGTGATTTACCCTTCTTACTTAACATGAGATTAACACGCCGACCATCACTCGTACTTCGACTACGTGTAACACGCCCTTGATTCTGTAACTCACGAATCGCCCGACTAACCGTAACTTTATCCATCCCGGTAATCTTGCAAATGTCGTCTGCAATCAGCTCTTTTCTTTCACCGAGCACTGCAAGAACCCTCCATTGCCTAATGCTTAACGAAAACTGTGATGAATAATGTTGCGCAAATAGGCTACTAACTTGTTCACTACAACGAGATAGTTGATAAGGTAAAAACTCTTCAAGCTTAAGGACTCCATCCTCATCATGCCGAGTGCTAGCGATATTCATCATTCACCCATAACGAAGTTTTTATCGAGACCTTTCCAGCACTCCATATAGTTTGACTGACGCCTTTCGGTGTTCCAAGCAAAGGTAGTAATCGATAAGGGATAGCGTGTTTCAAACATAAAAGCTAAGGTGTTTGCATAATACTCCGGCGTTAATTGAGCATGGCTTGCCTTATGAAATACGCCATGCTCCGGTCCATGAGCGCTCATACAGTTATGCAAACTCGCACCACCAGGTTCAAAACCTGCTTGCTTCCCATCGTATTGACCAAAGATCAATCCCATAAATTCGCTCATAATATTGCGATGGAACCACGGTGGCCTGAACGTATTTTCAGCAACCATCCAGCGTGACGGAAAAATAACAAAATCTGCATTTGCCATACCCGGAATATCGGATGGTGAAGTAAGCACCGTATATATTGAAGGATCAGGGTGATCATATGACACCGATCCCATTGTGTTAAAGAGAGTAAGATCGTATTTATATGGTGCGGCACGGCCTACCCACGCCACAACATCAAGGGGTGAATGCGCTATAGGACAACTAAACAGATTGTTTCCCAATTTCGTTACTAACTCGAAATTACCCTTTCGATCTTCAAACGCAGCACGCGGATACAAGAAGTCGCGGTCATTGGCAAATCCATCACTCCCAACCGGTCCCCGCTCAGGTAGCCTTAAAGGACTTCCGCAATTTTCCATTACATAACCAAACGACGATTTTTCAACATCAATACGAAACTTCATGCCCCGTGGGACCACCGCAATTTCGCCTTGCTCAACATGCAGTAATCCACATTCGGTGTAGATTGACAACTTACCGAGCTGTGGAACGATTAATAACTCTCCATCGGAGTTGTAAAAAA
This sequence comes from uncultured Gammaproteobacteria bacterium, assembly GCA_905478855.1. Lineage (GTDB taxonomy): Bacteria > Pseudomonadota > Gammaproteobacteria > Arenicellales > CAJQKF01 > CAJQKF01. The sequence continues at coordinate 13,198 of CAJQKF010000024.1, read as the reverse complement.
AACGGTCAACCATCGACAGATTTGCATTATAGATATATATGGATATGCCCTGCTGAGCTCGTACAGTGCTATTTGTCGCAATTGGTCTTAATCCATCTAGAAAATCTGAATCATCTTGTTCTAAAGCAAATGAACTCCAACGAGTTTGGTCCGGTCTCAATACGCTTGTTAGAAACAATTCGTCTTTAAGAAACCGATGCTGGATCGGTTCAAAAATTCCATGAGCTACAGACGGGCGCAATTTATAAAACCAACTACGTCGGTTCTCATGTCGGGGGACGGTAAACGCAGTTAAACTAAATTTTTCTGTATACAACCCCAAGGGCGTTGTTTGAGGTGAAAATCGTCCCCGTGGCAACGCATTGGGCACAGCTTCAGACTCATGCTCATTATTAAAACCGCGAAGATATTCATTCTCCGAAGTCATTTTTCTTGTTGGCTTCAATTTATTCTCCTGAGTCATCGCAACGGCTTATCTTGACCGGTCATTCAAATATAGTTACATTTGTAACTAATTACAACTTTTACGCATCATAGGAACAATTAATGAAACTAGCAAGCCTACGAGAAGGCGGCAGAGACGGTACGTTAATTATTGTCAATCGCGACTTACAGCGTGCGGTTCGTGTGCCAAAAATTGCCGCAACGTTACAAAATGCACTTGATAACTGGAATGAGCTTGAACCCAAACTCGAAGATGTTTTTCTTCAGCTTATGGATGACAATTGCCCTAACTCGTTTCGTTTTGATCGTTCTGCTGTCGCCGCCCCCTTGCCGCGTGCCTATCATTGGGCTGATGCCAGTGCCTACGTAACCCATGTTGAGCTTGTTCGCCGGGCCAGGGGTGTCGAATTACCCGAGACATTCTGGAGTGATCCGTTAATGTATATGGGCGCTTCAGATGCCTTTATCGGAGCCACCGACAATATTGAATTGGAAGAAGAATCATGGGGTATCGATTTTGAAGCGGAAGTTGCAGTTTTTACCGATGATGTACCCGCAGGAACCGACCGTATCAATGCTACATCCCATATAAAGTTAGTGTCTTTAGTTAATGATGTATCTCTGCGTAATTTGATTCCCGCAGAATTATCAAAACAATTTGGATTCTATCAATCTAAGGCACAAACCGCATTTAGCCCAGTTGCGGTGACACCGGATGAACTTGGTGAACACTGGGACGGTGAACGATTGCATCTACCCCTTCATGCCACACTCAATGGTAAAGAGACCGGCCAGCCAAATGCCGGAGTAGATATGACCTTCGGCTTTACTGAGTTAATTCAACATGCCACGAAGACAAGAGGGTTAGTATCTGGATCAGTAATCGGGTCGGGTACGGTTTCAAATCAAGGCAATAAAGATGGTTCTTGTTGTATAGCCGAAATCCGCTGTCTTGAGACTATTGCCGACGGCACACCCACAACTCCGTTCATGAGTTTTGGCGATCGTATCGAAATTGAGATGTTTGATACCGCCGGACAAAGTATTTTTGGCAAGATAGATCAACAAGTCAGCCACTACGACCCCAGTAAAAAAATATTGTGAGTATCTGGATGTGAAACAGTATGCATACCTCAGGTTTTTCCGTAAAATCATCGTCACACCGTGCACACTGTATCATCTAAGCTACTTTTTGTTAGCCTGGTCTAGTCATGAAAGCGCCTCGTTTAAGCAACGAAAAACATTAATATCCGCGAAGCTTTTTTCACGCACCAAGGTTTTGCACAAAAACATTTTAATGAGGAACACCAATGGTATCTATTCCCAAAGGATATAACTTCGACACTTTAAGTCTGCACGCCGGACACCAACCGGATGAAGCAACAGGTGCGCGGGCGACGCCAATATACCAAACTGCTTCCTATGTTTTTAAAAGCCCCGATCATGCCGCCTCTATATTTAATGTAGAACGTGCAGGGCACGTATACTCACGAATCACAAACCCTACCAACGCCGTATTGGAAGAACGTATAGCGGCGCTGGAAGGTGGTGTTGGTGCCATCGCAACCGCAAGCGGCCAAGCGGCCTGCTTTCTAGCCATTACCACCCTACTTGGAGCCGGAGACCACATTGTCGCTTCACAATCATTATATGGCGGCACACATAATCTTTTGGCCTATACCCTACCCCGTTTTGGAATACACACCACTTTTGTCGACCCTAGAGATCCCGAAGCTTTTCGCAATGCCATTCAAGATAATACCCGGCTTGTATTAGGGGAAATTCTGGGTAATCCCGGACTAGAGGTGCTTGATGTAAAGTCAATTTCAGATGTTGCTCACGAGGCTGGTTTACCGCTACTTGTTGATTCAACATTTGCAACACCCTATTTATGCAAGCCTTTCGATTATGGTGCTGATATCATTTTTCATTCGGCAACCAAGTTTCTGAGTGGCCATGGCGTCGTAATTGGTGGTCTAGTCGTTGATAGCGGTAAGTTCGACTGGCAAGGGTCTGGAAAGTTTCCTACGCTAACGGAACCGTACGAAGGATTCCACGATATGAATTTCGTTGAAGAGTTCGGGCCCAATGCCTATATCACACGAGCACGTAAGGAAGGTGCGCGGGACTTTGGCGCTTGTATGAGCGCAATGACCTCATTTTTAATACTCCAAGGCCTGGAAACCCTTTCCTTAAGGATGGACAGACATATTCAAAACACTCGCACCATCGTTGAATTTTTGAATAATCACGATACGGTTGCCCATGTGACCTACCCAGAGCTACCCAATCACCCAGACCACGAACTTGCCAAGCAAATGTTTCCGCGTGGGTGTGGTGCCGTCTTCAGTTTTGAAGTAAAAGGTGGCAGACCCGCTGGACAGAGACTTATTGAGCGACTAGGCGTATTTTCTCATCTTGCCAATGTGGGTGATGCAAAATCACTCGTTATCCATCCAGCGAGCACTACTCATCACCGCATGGATGCAGATGCACTAAAAGCCGCAGGTATTTCGGAAGGTTTAATCCGCTTATCCGTCGGCATCGAAGATATTGATGATTTAATTGAAGATCTAAATCAAGCACTGCAGGCGGCATCAAGAGTATGAGCACTAACCTACATATAGAAATCCGCAAAGAAAAGACCTTCATCTACACTGGTGCACGTGCATTCGATGCTAATTTGGAAAGTGTGGTATTCATTCACGGTGCAGCCATGGACCACAGTGTTTGGGTATTGCCCAGTCGTTACTTCGCACGACACAACATTAACGTTCTATCAATTGATTTGGTCGGTCACGGACGATCAACGGGAGAACCAGAGACGTCTATTGAAGGAATGGCAGATTGGGTTATAGAAGTACTGGATACAATTGGTATAGCAAAGACCGCTATTGTTGGCCACAGCATGGGATCCCTTGTCGCTTTTGACGTGGCTCGGCGTTACACTGACAGAATACGCAGTTTGACACTGGTTGGCAGCGCGCTGCCAATGGCGGTTAGTGATCCACTGCTTAATTCTTCAAAGGCTAATAGTCACGATGCAATTGATATGCTGACATACTGGGGATATAGCAAAGCCGCTCAAATGGGTGGCAACCAGTCTCCCGGAATGTGGATGGTGGGCGGCACTATGCGTTTGCTTGAAAATGCTGCGCCCGGCGTGCTTCACAACGATCTCAATGCTTGTAACGAATATCGAATTGATGCGGACCAGGAACCCTCAGTGAATGTGCCAACGTTACTGATTTTGGGCAACAGAGATATCATGACGCCGCCGCGGAACAGCACCGTACTCAAACAACTATTGCCAAACTCCCGGACAACCATACTCGATGGCTCCGGACATTCACTAATGGCCGAACGACCTAACCTTTTGCTTGACGCACTGATAACAAATATCTAAGCGCTGTTTAGCTCAAGAGCTTTAAAACGGGATAATGGCTAACGCAAACCAAAGCGTTGGCTCAAAAGGATAATTCCTTATTTTGCATTGTTTGAAGCGCAAACGCAGCAATATTCAGAGCACACTGACTCAAGTTATCCTGCTGCGTAACACCTGAAGATTTTCGTGTTTTAAAGCTATGCTCACCATCATTCAACCAACATATCTCTATGCTTTTCGGTAGGGTGTATGCCAGTACTTCAGTGTGATTGCCAAATGGGTCTCTTTCTCCCTGACAAATAAGTGTGGGTGTAACTAATTCTTGCAGGTGAGCGGTGCGCAGTCGCTCAGGCTTCCCAGGTGGGTGAAATGGATATCCAAGACACACAACCCCATCCACACTCATCTCATCGGCAATCATAGTTGCAATCCTCCCACCCAGAGATTTACCACCAATAAGCAACGTGGGGGTCGCATTTTTGCGACTACGAACAAAATCAACAACCTGTTTATAGTACTCCTCGAGAACTACTGGCCTATCAGGTGGTCTATGCCGTCCAGTGGACTCAATCTTATCCATAAAAGGAAAATTAAAACGAATCACCTCAATAGCAGAGCACTCTTTGATAAGCTCCGCCGCCACAGAAACCATGAATTCCGAATTCATTGATTGACCGGATCCGTGGGCAAGAATGAGAGTAATTAATGCTTCGTCTGAATTAACTGTTTCAAGTTTCAATATAATTTTTTCCATAGTAAATATCGTTAGCTTTTCGCATTATTTATGCGTAGTCCAATTTACTTTAACGGTACAGCATAAACTTGCCGTCAAAGCCCGTGGAATTCGATATAATCCGGCATATACTTTATGCAAATTTAATCGATTCTATGCTTCGCTGCAAAATTTACGCCTCTGATGAGGGTTACGGTCATCTAGTACGCCAACAAGCTATTGCAGAAGCTCTGAGTGCGTTGCAGCCCGATATTGAGTTCGATTTACAAACCCGCAACCAAGCTGATGCCGCAAGCTGGCTTTTCCCGAAAGCTAATGTAATACGACGATTTAATAATATTATTTGGCCAAGAAGTGAATCCGGCAGCCCGGATCTCGAGCAAACAAAAATATTCTACGAGGATTATATAGAGCGCTCGATAACTTTTATGCAGGAAGAAGATTTATCGCAATCCTATAATTTTATTCTATCGGATTTGGTTTACGAGGCCTTTGGAATTGCAAAACAAACAAACACCCCAGCATTTGGTATATGTCATTTTACCTGGGACTGGTTTTTTTCAAAGTTATATCCACTTCCGGTTCAGCGACATGTTATTGAACATATGCAGAAGCTTGCCACACATGCGACAAAACTTTACTTCTCGGAATTCACACCACCGGATCTGATACAACATTATCGTAAACAATGTATCGTGCATCCTCTTATCGTTCGAAAACAATATAAAAGTAATATCACGGTCGGTAATAAATTTAAGGTACTCCTTATGGATAGCGGGGCTAATGTTCTGGCAACCAGTATTCGTAACGCAATCGAACAATTACCCAGGCTTCCTGATATACAGTTTTTTATCCACGAAAACTACGCCGTACAGGCAGATAACATTACGCTGATGCCGGCAAATGTGCCAATTATCGATTATCTTCAGCATATGGATCTGGTTATATCACGAGGCGGCTTTAACACAATCTCTGAATGTATTGCATGGCGAGTTCCACTATTACTCATTAGTGAACATATGAACCCGGAAGTTGAACGCAACCTATTCTGCGTAAAACAGCAAGGCTTAGGCAGCTTTACATCATTGGATAAATTTGAACATCATTTCTCGTCCACGCTTCAACATTTCATAGACGGTGAGTACGATCAAATAAAGCACAACATGGCCAGTCACGCCATTCGAACAGATGGTGCGGACGTAGTTGCCGCATCAATTTTGGATCAAATCCTTTAAAAATATGCTCTATGTTGTATTTTTATAATGTGGAAAATCATACGAATAGTGAGCAACTATGAATAGTACTGCACATCGCAAATCGAAAGTAATCGCCGTAATCCCTGCGCGCGGCGGCTCAAAAAGATTGCTACGTAAAAACATCTATCCGTTTTTCTCAAAACCGCTGCTAGCGTGGACCATTGATGCTGCAAAGCGTGCTAAAGGTATCGATGGAGTCTTCGTTAGCACTGAGGATGAAGAAATAGCCGATATCGCGCGCGAATACGGTAGTGATGTAATTAATCGTCCACTGCAGCTTGCAGAGGATAATTCACCAAAAATGGTTGTTATTCGTCACGCAGATGACTGGTTAAAACGCGAACGCAATATCAACGCACGTATTTTGGTATCCCTTCAGGCTAACTCCCCTGAGATCGCACCAATCGATATAACTCGTGGGCTAGAAATGATGTCCAAAAACGGGCTGTGGGAAGTCATGTCGGTAAATCCTGACGGCATTCAAAATGCGGCCATACGGCTAATTAGAACAAGCGCATTATACAATGACTTTCTTAGCGCCCATATCGGTGTAATCCAAACAGACTATATAGATGTGCACACTATAGACGATATTAATATTCTAAAAGATCGCTATGGCACGCAAGATCGTCTAGAAGCAGTGAGGGGGTAGTTTATGAAGATCGTCACTTATAACATTCAATTCGCCACAGGTAAGGACGGAATTTGCGATACCAGTCGAATTGCCAAAGAGGTTAATGGTGCTGATATTATCGCCTTTCAAGAAGTCGATCGATTTTGGCAACGTTCACATAATACGGATCAGGTCGCAGCACTTATGACCGCATTCCCTGAATACTACGCTGAGTACGGCGCAGGAATTAATCTGTTTAACGACAATAAAGACGACAACGGACACGTAATTCACTCGCGACAGCAATTCGGCAACTTAATACTGTCCCGATTTCCGATTGCTTATTCCCGCCACCACCTGTTGCCCAAGCGTGGAAGTATCGGACCAATAAGCTTACAACGCTCCGCTTTAGAGTGCGTAGTACTCACGGACATAGGCCCAATTCGGCTAATCAATACCCATCTAACCCATCTAAGCTCAGACACACGCCTACCGCAAATTGAAAAACTAATCGATATCCATCGGAAGGGTCCATTCGAAGGAGAACCCGTTTGCGGCGATGTTGAAGATACATACTGGAAACTAGACGAAGAATTACCTATTGCACCAAATCATTCAATAATTATGGGGGATTTCAACTGCACACCGGGGACAACGGAATACACCTGCATGACTGGCCCTGTTTGCGACTATGGCGGTCGCATAATTAACCCTGAGCTTTTCATTGATGCTTATGTAGCGAGCGGTCACGAGGAGAACGAAGGCCATACATCGGACGTCAACGCTAAGCTTGTACGATTGGACTATATTTTTCTAAGCACACCTCTTGCACAGTATATCGAGCGCTGCTGGATTGATTATTCTGCAACAGGGTCAGATCATCAACCGGTATGGCTTGAGTTAGATACCGAAAACGTTGAACGAAAATAATCTATGATGAATGTTCTCACTAAACAACAAATTAATTTTTTTCAGTTCAATGGTTATTTGTTACTGGAAAATGCCGTTGACGATAATGCGCTAAATTTATTGCGTACTGAGTTTCAGGGGTGGGTAGACGAAAGCCGACAACAAAATGAGAACTATGGCGAATGCATTGATGGACGGGCGCGCTTCGACCTTGAAGCCACCCATAGTGCGGTGGCGCCGGCGCTTCGGCGAGTTAATGCCCCAGTAGAAATATCAGAAACCTACAACTCAGTTATGCGCAATAGTCGTATGAGTCAAGCCGTTTCAGATCTCATCGGTCCCGATGTAAAATTTCATCATAGCAAAGTTAACTCAAAGCTTCCTGGTAGCAATACTAACGTTAAATGGCATCAAGACTTCCTGTTTACCCCCCACTCCAACGACGATCTCGTTACGGCACTTTTAATGTTGGATGATGTCACCGAAGACAATGGCCCACTAGAGATCTTACCCCAATCCCATAAAGGCCCATTACACAGCTTATGGCATAATAATCAGTTCACAGGGGCCGTAGAAGAATCCGTTGCCAAAGAGTCTCAGGCTAACGCTGTACAGTGTTGTGGCACAGCAGGAACGGTTTGCCTAATGCATACTCGGTTGCTACATGCCTCTGCACCTAATCAGACCAGTCGATCTCGTACTCTATTCATATGCGTATACAGTGCCGCCGATGCAATACCGTGTTCGCCTAATCCAATGCCGAATAAATTTGAAGGCGATATTGTTAGCGGTCAAGATACCAACAAAGTTCGTGCAGTTGCCTATTCAATCCGTCTACCGGAAGTTTCAAATACAGCTTCTTTCTTCAATCAACAAGACAAGGACGCCTAAGGGGGATTACCATGGCAACTAGCAATCGATACGACATTCTGTTTGAACCGGTAAAAATCGGCCCGGTAACCGCACCTAATCGCTTCTATCAAGTTCCACATTGCAATGGCATGGGCCATCAAAAACCCCGTACTTTAGCCGCAATGCGGGGTGTCAAAGCTGAAGGCGGATGGGGCGTTGTCTGTACTGAGGAGGTAGAAATACATCCAAGCTCCGATGTTTCGCCTTTCGCTGAAGGCCGTTTATGGTCAGATGCAGATATTGAGCCATTGCGCTGGATGACCGACGCCGTGCATGAACATGGTTCATTAGCAGGTATAGAACTTACACATAGCGGATTTAACGCGTCAAACCTGGAATCAAGAGTTCCGTCACTTGCACCGAGTGCTTGCCCGGTGAATAGCTACTACCCGTCGTCGGCAAGAGCCATGACACGTAAAGATATTCGTGATCTTCGACACTGGCACCGACAGGCCGCGCGTCGATCTAAAGCAGCGGGTTTCGATATTGTCTATGTATACGCCGGACATAACCTTTCAATGCTTATGCATTTCATGTCCAGACGCCATAACTTTCGTACAGATGAATACGGCGGTACTTTGGAAAATCGTGTGCGTCTTACACGAGAGATTTTGGAAGAAACCAAAGATGAAATTGGCGACACCTGCGCCGTCGCATTTCGTTTCGCAGTTGATGAACTTATCGGTAAAGCAGGTATTACCTTTGACGGGGAGGGCCATGACATAGTAGCCATGTTGGCCGAGTTACCAGATTTGTGGGATGTAAATATAAGTGAATGGGAAAACGATTCGGCGACCGCCCGTTTTGAACCCAACGAAGGTTATCAGGACAAATACACACGATTTGTAAAACAATTGACCAGTAAACCCGTTGTTGGCGTGGGTCGCTTTACTTCGCCGGACCTTATGGTTAAAAAAATCAAAGACGGCACATTAGATTTGATCGGCGCAGCTCGTCCGTCAATAGCCGACCCATTTTTACCAAACAAAATTCGCGACGACCGTATCGAAGAAATTCGTGAATGTATTGGCTGCAATATATGCGTGAGCGGCGACAATTTATGTGTACCAATGCGCTGCACACAAAACCCAACCGTAGGCGAAGAGTGGCGCCGTAAATGGCATCCGGAAAAGATCCAACCGAGCGTTTCGAAAGATCGTGTACTTGTAGTTGGCGCCGGGCCGGCCGGTCTTGAATGCAGTCTGCAATTATCTAATCGAGGATATCCTGTCCTTCTAGCTGAATCTGGAATGGAGCTCGGCGGCAGACTTTTAAAAGAAAGCGCCCTACCCGGCTTATCCAGTTACATCCGGGTACGGGATTATCGATCTGGACTATTGCTGCAACGAAGCAATGTGGATATTTACTTTGAAAGCAAAATAAATGAACAGCTATTAAAAGAACTCGATATAAAAGATATTGTGATAGCGACTGGAGCCGCATGGAAAAAGAATGGTGTCGGTCGACAGCATCACACACCAATACCCGGTTTAGAAAATATCAATATATTAACCCCGGACAACATAATCCCTAGAAAGATAACCGATCAGCATGTGACTATTTATGATGATGATCATTATTACATTGGCGGTGTTTGCGCAGAACAACTCGTTCGTGACGGTTGCACTGTCACGCTAATAACGCCCGCAGCAAAAGCCTCTGCATGGACCGAGAACACATTAGAACAATTTAAAATTCAGCAACGGTTATTAAACGCCGGCATAAAAATTATTACGGAGCAGGATATCGAATCCGTAGACAGAAAGGGTATAAACGCCAGATGCATTTATACCGGCCAGCTTACCAACATCCAATCCGAACAATTGTTATTAATTACCGCGCGCGATCCAGACACGACCCTGTCAAACAAATTAATCGACGACAACGGTCAAGCTAGTTGCAACTATAACTCAGTGCAGTCTATCGGCGATTGCCTTGCGCCCGGGACCGTCGCGTCGGCAATTTATTTAGGGCATTTGGCTGCGCGCGAATTTCAAAGCAAACAAGGATCAGATTGGTACACCGATATAGATCAGCGCGAGTGGCCATCCATGGTTTGGCCGGCCAATGTCACTGATTCATCGTCGATATAAACACCACATTCTACTTATGATCGGAATGACATTAACAGCGTAGATGAATCATGAACCATTGAATGGTCTTCATTCCGGTTGCACCCATAACCAAAATTGAAAAAAGTCGGAAGTAGCCGAATCTAGATCCAAAGAACGATGAGCCTGATGCCCATGCAAAAATATCTTCACAGAGGTGACTGTTATGTGTGTCATAGTGAACACCCAAAGCACTACACCCAACCATGACAAATTCAGTAAGCCATCAATCATTACTTACTCAAGATTTTGTCGAACAGCCCAACGTGAGGGTTTGCTAGGTTAAGTACAAGCGGCCCCCTATGAAGGCGACAAAAATCAGGCTGATGCATTACCCCCGCCTGCATTCTGTCCGGTACTACCCAAAATCGCATTAGTATCCGCTTCGGAAGCATTTAATTCTTCAATGGTTCGATGGCAAGCAATAATATGACCATGATCCAGATCTCGATTTGGAGCCGTTTTAGTATCACAAGTTCCTTCGATAGCCATTGGACAGCGGTTAAAAAATGGGCACCCTATGGCAGTCATTTCAACCCCTCGGGCGATACCGGCCGCTAATTCACGCTTCTGCATGGATTCTTCAAGCCAACCAATTCGTAGCTCTGGAACTGAGCTCACCAACAGTCGTGTATATGGGTGAAACGGTGGTTCCAATACTTCATCAGTTGGACCTTGTTCAACAACCCTTCCGGCATATAAAACCACAATTTCATCCGCAAATGATGAAACGGTTGACAAATCATGGCTAATAAAAACAAAAGATACACCCGTCTTGTCACGAAGAGCCGTTAATAGCTTAATTACATTGGCACCCACTATACTATCGAGAGCTGATGTAACTTCGTCGCACAGCATTACTTCAGGGTTCGCTGCCAACGACCTAGCCATGTTTATCCGTTGCTTTTGCCCCCCGGAAAGTTCCATGGGATAGCGACTGGCAAATTCTGCCGGCAACTCCACCATCTCCAGAATTTCGTTAATACGCTTTTGCTTCTCTTTACCTTTGAGGCCATGGTAAAACTCCAACGGTCTTCCAAGTATCTCACTGATTATCTGTTTTGGGTTTAGTGCCGTGTCTGCCATTTGGTAGACAAATTGAACTTTTTGCAGCTCTTCAAGCTTACGGTCCTGTAAATCCCCCTCTAGCACTTTGCCATCGAGTTTTATATCGCCCTTCACAGGTGGTAATAGTCCAGCCATAACACGCGCCATGGTGGACTTACCGCATCCAGACTCACCAATAACTCCAACAACATGACCGTTTTTTACGTCTACATTAACATCACGTAAAACGGTAACAGCCGGCTCGCCATTTGATTTTCTACCATATCCTGCCGTCATATTGTTAACACGAAGCGCAGGAATGTCACGGTCATGATCGCCCGTTAATTCAACACCCTGACCTGCTGCAGGCTTGGGTCGAACCGCCTCCATAAGGCGTTTCGTATAAGCATGACTTGGGTTATTGATAATCTGCTCTGCGGTTCCTTGCTCCATAACTTCACCACTATATAAAACCACAATATAGTCGGCGATTTGAGCCACTACAGCCAGATCATGAGTAACGTAAATCGCAGCGGCATTCTCTTCTTTTATAACCTTCTTGAAAGCTTTCAACACTTCGATCTGTGTCGTCACATCAAGCGCTGTAGTTGGCTCATCAAGAACCAGCAGGTCTGGTTTACCACAAAGAGCCATCGCTGCCATCAAACGTTGTAACTGACCCCCAGATACCTGGTGTGGATAACGAAAGCCTAGTCGATCAGGATCAGGCAATTCCAATGCCCGATATAGTGCAACAGCTCGTTTATCCGCCTCTTCCTGGGTAAGTATTCCATGCAAAACGGCGGATTCAGATACTTGTTCTCCTATAGTGATAGCCGGATTAAATGTAGCCGCAGCACTTTGCGCGAGATAGGCAACATTTTGCCCGCGAATTTCCCGCTGGCGAATCGGCTTCATGGTTAAGACATCTTCACCATTTAACAAGACTTCTCCTCCAGAGAATTCGAGGCCTGGCTTTGTGTAAGACAATGATGCTAACGAAATGGTCGTTTTTCCAGATCCCGACTCGCCGATTAAAGCGACAACCTGGCCTTTATGGATATCAAAGCTTACGCCTTTAACAATAGGGATCTCAACACCCTCATCGTTATACGCACTAATACGAAGATCTTTTACTTCTAGTAGTTTATCGCTCATTTCTTACACCATTTTTTTGGCGAGACTACCACCAGATTTAGCCGATACGTCATCGACAATTAAATTTATTGCGATAGTAAATGTTGCTATTGCGATAGCTGGCCAAATAGCAGCGTAGGATTCATAAACCAGACCCTGTAAATTCTCGCGAACCATACTGCCCCAGTCCGCCTGTGGAGGCTGAACACCAAGACCCAGAAAACTAAGACTAGAAATAAACAGCACTACAAATACCAAACGTAAGCCAAAATCTGTAGCTAATGGCATCGCCGCGTTGGGCAATACTTCTGCGCGAATAATCCACCAAATACCCTCTCCCCGGGCTTTGGCAGCCTCTACATAGTCCTGTACCATAATATCCTGCCCCAATGCTCTGGCAATACGAAAGACACTCGTCGCATAGATTACCGCTGCTATGGTTATCAAAATAGGTATTGAAGACCCGAAAGCTGCAATAGCTATTAGCCCTAACATAATAGAAGGTAGCGCAAGTATGGCGTCGTTCATGCGACTAACAACCATGTCGAACCAGCCTCCCTTCACTGCAGCAGCAATACCTAAGGTGATGCCAATCATATAAGCCAGCAATGTTGCCGCAAGGGATATGCCGATCGTCATGCGTGCGCCCCA
>CAJQKF010000023.1 GCA_905478855.1 uncultured Gammaproteobacteria bacterium | reverse complement strand
CGCCAAATTCCAATGATGAAATTTGGCGAGGCGGAACTCCAGTGGGTATTGCAGTGCAAGAGCTGATGGACTATCTAAATGTTGATACGGATCATATTGCCATTCGCACGTCCTCTTACACAGGAATTGGCGAGCAGTCCGATTTTGTTCAAGTTCACGGCCTCGGCTACATCGTTCGCAATATAAATCAAGAAGACTCCTTACTGATAGTCGATGACGTGTTCGATAGTGGACGAAGCATCGATGCTGTAATTCATTATCTTACCGATCGAACGCGTCTCAATATGCCACATCAGGTGCGCGTTGCTACACCATGGTATAAACCGGGAAACAATAGAACCGATCGTGTTCCAGACTACTACCTGCACGAAACCGATAAGTGGTTAGTGTTTCCACACGAATTAAAAGGTCTAACTAAAGAAGAAATCAACTCAGGCAAGGGCGCCGTTTCGGACATCATAAAGCCCTTAGTAGCGGATTGATTTTTCATGGTCAGTAAGTTTAGTCTGATTTTGTCGCGACTAAAGGAAGACCAACAGTAAGCGTCACCCCGGCAGCATCTGGCAGGTTTTCGGCTTCAATCGTACCGTGGTGGTACTCAGAAATAATTCGTGCTACAAACAGCCCCAGGCCCAGATGACTTTGGGTTGCATCTTTACTACCAACCGATACCATTGGATCAAACAGTCGATCCTTCATTTCTTCTGGAAGACTTGAGCCAGTGTTTGTAACGCTGATATACGCCATATTATCAACAACCGATAATCCAAGTCTGATTTCCCCATTGATTTCACCAAAATCCACGGCATTATCCACTAATTTATCCAAAAGTTGAGCGATACGATCCGGGTTTCCCGATATGCGCGCTGTAGTAACATCCATATTTAAGATAAATAGATGATTTGGAAAGCTAATTTGATAGCCTTCCGTGCACCCGTCTACTAAATCGACCAGGTCAAAATCTTCACGATGCTCGTATTCTAATGCTTCCTCTAGATTCGCCGCTTCGGTAAGGCTGGTTAATATCGATCGTAACCTCTGCAGCCCTTTACGAGCACGATGCATGTATTTACTTTCCCCAGCTTCCTTAGAATCATTGGACAATATTTCTAAAGAGGAGCTGACCACATTCAGTGGGTTGTTCAATTCGTGTGCGAGTGTATCCGGCATCGCTTCCAAATAGCGCGTGTATTGACTTAAACGCCCAAGCATTGAAGTTATACTATGTGAAAGCTCGTTTATTTCATCGCCACCGGTACTTTTTGGAAAAGCATCCACATACTCGTTCCGCACACGCCCCTTAGAAGTAATTGCCTGTTCCGTGGCAAAATGAAGCCTTCGGATTCTGATGGTTAACCGACTGGCAAATATAAAGATTGCGAACGTTATCAACAAGAAAGCCGCTAGGGTCACTGCGGCTACGGATTTAAGAGCCTTATCTTGTAATTTTAATACTTCAGTTGAACTTTGTTCGACGACTACGGCACCGATAACGCTTCCCGCGCTTAAAATAGGGTAGGCCGCCACTAAAATCTCGGCTCTATTATCTAATGACAATCGTCTTCTCGAGCCCTGTTCACCATTTAACGCTTTTGTAATTACAATATCTGAACGATGACTTTCTGAGGTTTCAACATCTCGAAAGTTATCCGACGGCATTTGCAACAACCAGTCAAATAGACGGTTATAGCCGTTTCCAAAGGAATCGAAGAACGAACGGCTCTCAGGCTTAGATGGAATATTTGTTCCAGGATTGCCAACTACGGCTCGCACCCGTTGTTCGGTATCTAAAATCCAGATACGTGCTATCTGGGTATTTAAACCGCCGAGAATTCTTGCGATCTCCGGACTCAATATCATCACGCGACTAAGTTGTTCATCGTCCGCTTCAGGGTAGGTCTTAATCATGTCTCTAGGCAGGCGAATCTCAGGACTGTCCACATCAACGATATCAAAACCCAATCGCGAATCAGCGTCTATCAAGCGTCTCGGAAGTCGAAGTTCAATGTTGTAACCTCCATCAACTTCGACCATCACAGCATTAATATTGGACACCGGCTCACCCGTTAACGGATAACGCCACTGCTTATCCATCAGGTAAACACTCATTCGTCCACTTTTGCGTGTGATCAGCAAATATCGGAAAATCTCACCCGACGAATCTTTTATCGTCATTCGAAGTTGATCACTATGATCTAAACGTCTTAAATCATCAGCCCGATATAAAACAACGTCATCGTCGACCATAAATAGGGCATACAGAAATTCATTTAAGAATCCTAAGGTATGACGCACGGAAAGTGAGTGTGGTTCGTAGATACTGGTGCACTCCTGACCAAGAGTGCCGGTAAAGTCTCTCAACGTATCCAGTTGAGAACCCCAATCTATTGGATCGCCATCAACTTGTAACAAACTTTCAAGTTGATGGGCATACACATCATTAGTACCACCAAGGAGCTCAGGGACACCGGTATCTGGGCGAAATAACTCATCCCTCTCGTTTAAAACCGTTCCAACGGCTTTAGCAGTCAGCAATAACGCGTCTTCTTGACCTTGCAATAGGAAGCTTTTCATTTCATTCACATAGCGTATACCCATCCAGGGTAATGACACAATTGCCACTACGATAAATAGAAATTTTGCTCGAAGGCTTAGTCCCCGCTTATCGGAGAACAAGGAAAATAACAAATTACTCACTCATTGATGTTTAAAACCACAGATATTTTTATGTTTCATAGTGATATACGAAACAATCGCTTTTGAAAGGCAGCTAAAAGTGATTAAGATTCAGGTTGCCATCGATATCCAATACCAAACACCGTTTGAATCAAGTTAAATTCCGAATCAATTTCCTTAAACTTATTACGAATACGACGAATATAACCGTTTATAGTATTTTTCTCGACATAACTTTGTCGAGTAACTTGCATCATTGCCTCGTAAGTCTTTACGTGTCCAGGCCGTCGCGCCATAGCTTCTACAATCCAGAATTCAGTGAGTGTGAGGCTAACAGGCTCTCCATTCCAACGTGTAGACATACTGTTTTGATCGAGTTCAAGCAACCCGACCACCAATTTATCAGAATGATCATCGGGGGAATTAAGCGTATCTGCAATTCTAAACAGGGAGCTTACGCGAACTGCCAGAAACTCTAGGTTTACGGGTTTAGTAAGGTAGTCCCAGGCATCCAAACGTAAGCCGGAAACACGATCAATATCACTGTTTCGTGCAGTCAAAAAAATTATTGGCAACTCTGGACTTAGTGCGCGTAATTCACGACATAAATCAAATCCTCCATCCATATCGTTCTCGAGCATAATATCGAGTATGGCCAAATCCGGCAATCGCGTTTGAAAGCCCTGCCTGGCATTCTGCCGGTTGCTGTATAGTTGTACATCATAACCATGAGCCATTAGGGCATCACGGTAATTTTCCCGTTGATCTATGTCATCTTCAACAATTGCAATCGTTCGACTCATTTGTAGTTTGCCTAGGAGTATTGGATTCTCAATTCTACCCTAGAAAACTTGAGATATTACCAAGCGACATGGTATTCCCATTACTTGACATAATATCGCCACGAGTTCAGCGGTAAAGGAACACAACAATAACGTCTACTGATGGAACTGAAAAAACTGGAAAACTAATGACTACCTACGTTTTTGTACCGCTATCTGATGATATGATTTTCAATCACCCCGAAAAAATACGCGGGCCACTTGTAGCCTTCAATCCAGACTGTATTATTTCGAACCCAGCATCCACAAAAAGCGATAAAAACTCAATAAGCGATAAGAAAGCGCAACATAGAGATCTATCAAAGAGAAAAGGAGATGCATCAATATGACAAAGTCACGTCAGCCGAGTCAGCTTGAAACATGGGCGTCTCTTGGTGCTTACAGCGTTGCAGTCGCGTTATTGACAAGTTTTTGTCTAATTTTACTGGGGATATTGCTGGTTTAAGCTTTAACAAAAAAAGGCTGCTTAACAGCAGCCTTTTAACAGATACAGCTTAAGAATATTAATTCGACAGTTTATCGGTGCTATCTAATTTATCTCGACCAGGACGAACCGGACGAGGTGATGCTGGACGAAGTCGCGGTGGGTGTCCACGGTCAGAGCCTAAAGACGGCTTGTCAGATTCCATATCGATAGAGCCTTTAAATTGACTTCCATCTTCAAGAACCACTCGAGGCGATCGAATATCACCATTTACATTGCCCGTAGGCTTAATTACAACTTTCTCGCTCGCACGTAATTCACCTTTAACTTCGCCCTCAACCCGAATTACTCGTGCTGTGATGTTAGCCATTACATGACCATTCTCATCTATAACCAGATTGTTTTCTTTTAAGTTAACTGTACCTTCAATAGTACCAGCAACAATAAGATCTTCTTCTCCTGTCACATCCCCATGTATGGTAATCGATGGTCCAATTGAAGCAGATTTCTTACCGCTATCGCTTCCACCACTGCGAATAGTCGGTGTTGAATTATTATCGCCAGAGCTCTCAGTAAGGTCTTTAGATGTTGCCATTGTATTATTTCCGAATAATTAATTAGGTTGAGGAGTGAATTCCATGACATTAATTGTCTAACAGTGTAGTTGATCCAGTCAATTAAAAAAACATCAAATCTTGTTAAAAACAAAAGATTTTATCGAATAAACACCTCTTAAAATTATCGATTGATTAGTATTTACTTATTATTCTGCAATTTAAGAATATAATAGTCCATCTTAAACATGCATCCGTTTTATCCTTTACGCTTAACTTATATCGAATCACAAACCAATGAATCATTTGCCAATCTATAGCGATATTGAAAATGCGGAAAAATTGTTGCGCAAAAACTCAATTAACACACCACTTTTAGAGTCATCTTTGCTTAATGAAGCTCTCGGTGGTCGGATTTTAATCAAACCAGAATGCTTACAACGCACCGGGTCGTTCAAATTTCGCGGTGCGTTTAATAAAATTTCCAATATTGAACAAAATAAACTAAAAAATGGCGTTGTCGCGTATTCGTCGGGTAATCACGCTCAGGGGGTCGCACACGCCGCTCAGCTTTTCGGTATTTCAGCAACTATAATAATGCCAAATACAGCCCCGGCGGTAAAAAAGCAAAAAACAAAGGAATATGGCGCGACCGTTATTGAATATGATATTCAATCGGAATCGAGAGAAAAATTGGGTCAAGCTATTTCCGAAGAAACTGGCGCAATTTTAATAAAACCCTATGACGATCCTTATGTCATCGCCGGTCAAGGCACAGTAGGTATCGAAATTTGCCGGGATCTTAACGACATAGCGGTTAAACCTGTTCAATTATTATCACCGTGTGGTGGAGGAGGGCTAATTGCTGGAATTTCCCTCGCCACTCATCAGCACTTTCCCGACTGCAAAATTTTCTCATGCGAACCAGAGGGCTTTGACGATACCTTGCGCTCATTGGAGTCTGGGGTAAGGGTTAGTAATGATCCCGGAAACTCCTCAATTTGCGACGCAATCATTACCCCTACACCAGGTGAGCTAACGTATCAGATAAATGAAAAGCATTTATCACGCGGAATATGTGTAACGGATGCGCAGGTTCTGAACGCCATGAAAGTTGCTTTTGAGCATTTCAATATAGTGGTCGAACCGGGTGGCGCAGTTGCACTCGCTGCAGTAATATCGAGTAATGTCGATGTAACCAATAAAACCACGATTGTAATATGTTCGGGTGGAAACGTAGACAGTTCGCTGTTTGCTCGATGTTTAACACGAGATATCACGCTCAAACACGTTCCATAATGTTAGTTGAGTTATTTTACGATATCACTTTGCTTTTTAGCCTGACAAAATTTATTTAGAATGCGCGCGAAATACCGTTTATTTTCCGAGAATGCTCTCCTAAAGTACCGTTTAAAACTAATGATAACGTCCCTTATCAGCATGATGTTTGGCCTGTCAATTAGCCCGTTACATGCATCAGATTCAAGACAATCAGCATCGGCTCCCATAACTTTTGACGTTTGTCACGGTTTCTCATGCCAATTTGAGTCCACCGTTAATCTCACTATAAATGAATGGAGAGCAGTACGAAATCAATTTTTTCCACTAGCCGTAGCACCTGCAGAAGAACGCCAGCAAATTAAGCGCGCAGTCGGTTTAATGGAAATTATGAGCGGAAAACATACACCAACCTACAGGGATGTTAAGCGAAATTCAGGATCGTTAACCGATAATCTCGCGTCATTAGAAGGCCAACTGGACTGCGTAGATGAGGCTATTAACACCACGACCTATTTGACACTATTTCAACAAAATGATCTGCTACGGCATCATACAGTCGCAGATCGCGCCTATCGACGGGCTTTACTCGATCAACATTGGGCAGGACAATTGATTGAGAACAGTACCGGAAATCCATTTGTGGTCGATTCATGGTTTGGCAACAATGGGGATGTGCCCTATATTGTAGCGGGGAAAGATTGGTTCAACTTGTCCATATTTGGGCGTCGTAATAAGAAACAAAAAACACATTATACTGTTAAACTTGTGTCACAAAAATAGAGGGTTTTTCAATGGCTGGTTACTGGATAGTTCGCGGTGGTTCAATAAAAGATGCTGAGGCGTTAGCCACCTATGGGACACTTTGGGGAGCCATTGCCGATCGTTTTGGCGCTAAAATTATCGCCGGTAAGGGACAAATAAACTGCATAGAAGGGGAAGATTTTCCCAGAGTGCTAATTGTGGAATTTCCAACCTACGATGACGCTTTGAAATGCTATGAAGACGAAGAGTATAAACAGGCAATGAGTTATGCCCATAAAGCCTACGACCGTGAACTAATTATTGCAGAAGGGTAGTCATTCGTATTACTGGTAAATACACTGACTAGGAACTTTCACACCATTCAATAAACAAAGGCAGAAATAGTGAATTTTAAAACCATCGATTCCCAAGAAGCAAAGGCGTTAATTGCAGACGAAAATGCTATCGTTATCGATATCAGGGACGCTGAATCGTATGAAGACGGACATATTGAGAATGCAATCCGTGTAGACGAAAGTAATGCTCAGGATTTTATCAACAACGCTAATAAAGAGCGTCCGCTTATTGTTTGTTGTTATCGAGGCAATATGAGTAAAAACGCAGCAGAACACTTTTTTAATGCGGGTTTTCGGCGTTCGTTTAGCTTAAACGGCGGTTATAACGGGTGGCCTACTGATTAGCAGCTGGCCTAATTTTCAGGAAAGGCCTCTTTCTCCACAAGGTTGGCGGATTCCAGATCGCCATCCCAAAGTAATAAGCTTTTACCACTTTTTAACGATTGAAGTGCCTGTTTGATCTTCTGCTCGGTGCTGACTTCAATCGAACCATAGTCGGTACCGTCACGAGTTACAATATCTTGAAGCAATGCTTCCAGTGCTTCTGAGCCCAGTTCGTGCCATGGAATAGAAATTTTCATAATCCGAGTATAATCGAATTAACATATCTTATTAAAGACATGAGGCAACAAGAGTTATGAAAAACGAACAGAATAACCACTTCATCATTCCTGAGCACGATTCTAGTTTTGATAATGATTTAAAATTCTTAAGCGCACACCAAGTCGAGAAAATTATTGCCGACGCCCTAACGAAAACCATGAAAGCGAACTTTACGGTAAAAGTAAGATCCCTCGATTACGAGTCGGATGACAATTCTTTGAATTTAACATCCCGCACAGAGATCACTTTGGTTATTGAAAAGACAGAAAAAACCATTCTAGAATGAGAATATACTGAGCAGGTAAGGAAGCATATTTGCTTAGTACAGCCACGGTTAACGTTACGTTATAACAAACAAAACATAACCCAAGTAGCCGTTAATGAATCGATAGTTTATCCAGCGAGTCTGGCAAGCACTATTATTGTATATAGTACGCCATTCGAAAACTAAACCCAGATGATTAATCTGTTGATTTTCTGTAATATACCTATAATGTGATTGTATCTTCCAGATTTAACCGAGTTAAATGAATATTTTTAAGGCAATACGAAGATCGAAAAGCTTGCAAAAATATCAAATATTAGCCAGCACGTATACTTACTTAAGGTACGTTACGTAATAATCAACGATTTAGGTTATAGGCCATGAGTGAACCTCAAATACATATAGAGCAGCCCCCAACACGCAGTCTGAAGCGCACCCTAACGCTACCCTATATTGTTCTGTACGGTCTAGGTGTTACTGTCGGTGCCGGGATTTATGTTCTGCTCGGTGAAGTTATTACCCGCTCGGGCAATTTTGCTCCAGTCTCATTTGTTATTGCAGGTTTAGTTATGTTGTTTCCGGCGGCTTGCTTCGCTGAACTAACCGGAAGGATGCCCTATGCAGCTGCAGAGGCGCATTTTGTCGGAACCGGTTTTAAATCACCTAAGTTATTTTTACTCGTTGGGCTCGCCGTGGCCATAGTAGGTTTAATTTCATCAGCGGCTATTGCTCACGGGGCGGTCGGATATATTTCTCAGTTGCTCGATTGGCCGATCACTGCGATTTTGATTATGGTGATAATATCAACAGGAATTATCTCAGGCGTTGAAATTCGAAACTCAATAGCAATGGCCGGGCTGCTAACGATTATTGAAGTTGGTGGTCTTTTAGCCATTGTTATCGGCTCGATGTGGGCAGGTAATGACCTTGGAGCGCAGGCGATCAAAGCCGTACCAACGACTATGTCGCCGGTGCTTTGGAGTGGGATCGCCGCCTCCAGCTTGCTAGCTTTCTTTGCCTTCATAGGTTTTGAGGACATTGATTCAATTGCGGAAGAGACGATCAATCCCCAAAAGACCTTATCTAGAGGGATATTCATCACCTTGTTTTTGACTATCATTATCTATGTAGCGGTAATACTAGCAGCGCTGGCAGCCGTGCCAATTTCAGATATAACCGGGCATAAAGCCCCGCTCGCAGTCGTCTTTGAAAAGACCACTGCCTTTTCGCCTCTGATTATCACCTTGATAGCGATTGTTGCCACCGTGAACGGAATAATTGTTCAGCTCATCATGTCGTCCAGAGTATTCTATGGCTTGGCGAACCGTGGTTCACTGCCTAAGATATTGGCCAGGATCAATTCGAAGACGAACACACCGATCGTTGCTACTGTTTTTTCGATTGTACTTGTGCTCGGATTGGCTATAGCATTCCCAATTAATAGACTTGCCGAATGGACTTCGGCAATAACGCTTGCAATTTTCGTCTTGGTTTGTGCAGCGCTCATCCAGATTAAGAAAGAAGACAAGGCCGCCCCGGAAGGAACATTTGTTGTTTCAGTTTGGGTGCCGTACGCCGGCATTGCTGCTTGTACAGCCTTGCTGCTAGCAGGGCTTATATTAGGCTGATGTGCAGCACATACGCAGCCTACCTTATATTACCTGTCTCTATGAAATGTCATCAACGCCCTGGGCACTCTAAAAGAACGTTATACGGGCCTGGCGAGTCGAGGCGGATTATTTAGTGCTAATGGTACCTAAAAGAAAATCACTCATTACAATTCAACTTCACTCACTGGCATATACAATGTTCTATGACTTTGAATGATCTTGCTTTTTTCGAAATTACGGCAATCTTCGGGATTTCCGCCGTATGTGTATGGGTGGCAGGAACAAGGCTTGCTATGTACGGCGACGAATTGTCGGAACGTTTAGGGCTATCGCGCGAATTCATAGGTCTTATTTTCCTAGCGACAGTTACAGAGTTGCCTGAGATTGTGACGACGGTTACTGCGGCGGTAAGTGGCAACGCGTCACTCGTTCTCGGTAACTTGTTCGGTGGCATTACAATGAATACGGCTATATTGGCTGTAATCGACTTATTTGTTGTACGACATGCCCTAACTTCTTGGCCTAGAAAACCCAATCATGCTCTACTTGCGGTGCTGCTGATCGTCTTATTGGCGATGTTACTAGCCATCACTTTTATTGGCGATATAGCACTGGTACTGAACATAGGTTTAGGAGCGATTTTTCTATCCGCATGCTACCCGATCGTCATTGCTATGCTACGAAAGTTTGACGGAAAAGACAGTTGGGCACCAATAGATTTGCCCGGAGATAGTGAGCAAGTAGCGGGAATACTGCTTATTGACAATCGTTTGGAAAAAAAATCAACGAAATCGTTGATTTTTTATGCTGCTTTTGCAAGTTTAGTTATTTTAATTGCAGGCGTAGCGCTCGCAATTACAGCCGATTCAATCGCGGAGAAAAGTGCATTAGGATCGTCCTTCATTGGCATTACCTTACTTGCAGCCGCCACATCGCTTCCAGAACTCAGCACGACTTTGGCAGCCGCACGCCTTGGCGCTTACACGATGGCAATATCCAATATTTTTGGCAGCAACCTAATAATGCTGGCGTTAATCTTGCCATCGGATATAGCCTACCGCAGCGGCCCCATTCTGTCACAGGCTGATCCTGTTGCTCAGTTCAGCATCGCAATTGGAATCGTTGTAACGAGTATCTACGTAGTCGGGATTCTAATCAGGAGAACACCAACTTGGTTAGGCGCAGGTTTAGATTCTTGGCTGGTACTGTTAATTTATGTCGGCATGCTTATTTCGCTTTACTATGCGTACTAAACCATAAATGACGGTGCCTAATCATCATCGAAAATTGATATTTCAACTACTTACGGCATCGCGTTTGATACGTCGTAGCGGTAAAGGTAGTAATAGTAGACTCAACAGGTATGCTTAGATTCTTTTACAAAACAGTATCCGCCGCAAGTGGCAGGAACGTCTTGATATTCCTTATTCCGTCACTTACGGTATACGTTGCGATGTTGCTTTACACAATTCCAGGTGTCCAGTCTTACGCGCCTGGAATAAAAATATTTGACTTATTGCCAAGTGGATACACTTACGATTATGCCATTAAATTTTTTTCTGCTCTTGGCGATGAAGGAAGAAAAGAATATCTAAACACCCAACTCCCGTTAGACTTTATTTACCCAGCACTATTTTCTGTTTCTTCGTTTTTGCTATTGGCTTGGCTGTTATTAAAAAGAAATGAGAAGAGTTCAAGAATCTTCTATTTTTGTTTTGTTCCTATTTTTGCGGGTATGTTCGATTATCTAGAAAATATTCAAATTGTGCTAATGATTTTGAATTTTCCCGATATTTCTAATGCCCAAGTTATTTTGTCTAGCGCATTTACTATAGCTAAAAGCGTACTAACAACTCTATTCTTCGCACTCCTGCTTTTCGCCATTATCAAACTACGGGTGGGCTCAACGCACGTAAAAACGCAATGATATTAAAATAGCTAACCCGACGCTGGTTCGAACGCAACTGCGTTATGCCCTCTCTACGCTACACAGTTTGGGCGTTATGAACGGACCGCTCAACAAGTGGTAACCAGTCATGATACGTGCGAAATTCGAAATGCACGGGAAATGCCAGGCGTCCGTGCCATACTGATTCGGACATATTGGATACCCATATTGAATAATTACAATTAGGCCAAATTATTTTTCCCTCGGACAGAACCAATTCTGGTGCACCCATGAGCCATGATAAACGGAGACGAAGATGGTAAAAATGACCGACAATGCAACCGGGTCTTCGCCATACTGCCGAAAGGCATTTATCGTGCTCGAGGAGTTAGGACTAGCGTATGAGAAGATCATCACCGACCCCGAAACTATTCCGGAAAAGTTCAAAGATATTAACCCGACAATGCGTGTTTCTGTGCTCACCGATAATGGCCAGTATTACTTCGAGTCCGATGTGATTCAAGAATACCTGCTGGCAAATTACTACATGAAACCTGCTGGAAAAATACCTCTTTGCGGTAACAGAACACTAAACCTCAACGATAGCATGGAGCTGACTATTATTGAGACAATCCTAAATGCCGGGGTGAATGTCTGCCTGATGGATCTGAGCAACTTTGACCCAAACGATATCAAGCCATGGGGCTGGGTATGGGCACGTGATCGCGAACGCGTTCACTCATGCTTGAACTGGCTGAATAAACGAGTGACGCCAGAGGGATTTAAGCCGGGTCTATTTACTGTTCGGGATATCAATTCAATATGCGCTCTAGATTTTCTGGAGAACACGACCATCGACTAGCGCGAATACGCCAATTTGCTGCGGCACCACATTTACTGGAAAAATCGACCTTCTGTTGTAGCTACCCGCTAACAAAGGAAACCATTAGCAAACTGCCCGCAGCGGACAAAGGCCGTGTAAAAACGCTTTGCGATGTAAATAGGCAAAACTAACATTTGAGCGTCACATGATGTGTTTTTTGTTAAAGAAAAGACTAGACTACAGCCACCTGTAAAAATAACGTGGAAATAACCAATGAAAGACAGTCGTCGAAAACTTCTTAAAACCCTCACCGCCACAGGTGCGGCGGCAACCGTTATCCCCGCAGTGTGATCTAAGCCGCTGGTAGAATCAGTGGTACTCCCTGCCCATGCACAGACAACCACTTTTGACGAACTTCGATTTCAAGGTGCGGTGGGCATTGGTAACGCGTCGCTGCTCGAATCCGTGATTGGCACGGCTCATGCGGCCACAGACTTTACCGGTAGCTGCGTTCATTTCACAATCGAAAATCTAGTGGGTGGAAAGGGTTATATTCAGGTGGAGATTGCAACCGCTGGAAAATTGATCGGCGACCCCAATGGAAATGTTGTTGACGACGCGTTCTTTTTCAACTTTAACGGTGGCGATTGGATCTCTGGCGAGTTGATACATGATGACTCAGGAGCTGTTATTCGCGTTGATGGTAAAGTGAACGATGAAGATTATTCTGGTTTTCCAGCAGGCTCCAGTGGATGTGGTGTTACAGCTGCACCTACTACTTGGTATTATGATCGTAGCGAACTCGTTGGACTATTAGATGGCCTCATTGCACCAGCCTATGCGAATGGCTCCTCAATAGATATTACTAAAGCTAACTTGAGTTCTTCTGGAATATTCAAGATGCAACTTGATGGTTTCAGAACAGCTGTATCCGACCCCCCCACCAGTTTACTAGAAGGGATCATCGGCACGGCTCATGCCGACCCATTTAAGGTAGACTGCCATGAGAGCGTGGCCGCAATGACAGATGACTTTACTGATCTGGCTCAAGTTGGCTGTCCATATTCTTCATTTTTTGAGGCCAAAATTACCGACGATACTGGCCCCAACAAAAAAATTACTATCAATACTACCAACAATGGCAGCACTAGTACCGAGATCGTTATGAAACCAGGCGTGGTTGAGCTTGATTGCCCAGGTTGTGGGTCGTAGTTTTCTAGCGCGTCTAGGCTAGTTGAGTCGGTACTTTAGACCGACTTACTGGACGCGCCGCTAATACCCGCACATCGTGTCAGACCCCTTGCTCGAATGTTGGGGCTGTCGCGTTCCAGAACCTCTTAACCAGCGTTAGCGCTCTAATCAACCGCGCTAGTTATCTCGAGAAACAAATCCTGATCCCGTTGAAATAAATTAGAGCAGCGGCACGTCAAACTCTGATGTTTACGCTTACGATGCTTGGTTGGAAACACTGACTGGGGTAGGGGGTAATGCCGACTTGGATAACAGTATAGTCATGGCGACTAACCTGATTAATCACCTGAGGACCTCAGCGTAAGACTTTTTCATCCAGTATTACCCGAGGTGCTACCCCACAAAAAAGACCCGAGCATTGCTTGGTCCTTTTTTCGCTAAAAAGCATGTATTTTTCAGCATCTTATTTGGCTCCCCGGGACAGACTCGAACTGCCGACAAGGTGATTAACAGTCACCTGCTCTACCAACTGAGCTACCGGGGATTGGGAGGCCGAATCCTACTGTCAGTGTACGATTCGGTCAAGAGTATTTTGCAACTTTTTTGCAAAATAAAACAATTTTCAGCCACATCTATGTATTGCTTCACTGGAAGATGCAATTCGTGCGCGACCGCTCATGGATAATACGACAGCATTCGAAGCCGATGGTTGTGTCTTAGAACACAGGCGAAACGTGCCATTTGGCCATGCCGTTCCGTCCGGTTTGAAATACGTATACGCTTGATTTTTCCGAAAGCTCAACGACATATTGGAATCGGAATTCGTTTTCGCTATCCATGAGCGTTTGCTGAGCAGTTCTTCAGTTTCCGGATCGAATTTTTTATTTTTATCCTTATCAACAAATAATATCCAACCTCTAGTCCAGTCAACAGCGTCTCCGCAAGAATCGCCTTTTATGGGACAGAGCATGACATTTACAGAATGGGATATCGCATGATACCGCCCATGCTGTAATTCAATAAATAACTCCTGCGCGCGGTTTTCGAGAGAATTAGCCGAGACAAAAAGAGAAAAATTGGGAAACGCCGCCCCGCCGATTACAATACTAATTAGTAAAGTAATAAGTAGCTCAAGCAGGGAGATACCAGTCTGCCGTAAATTTGCACATTTTACAGTTCCCTTGTAAACCATCATGCTCACTCCCGATTTAACTATGTTTAGAATAGGGGAGGGCATTGTCTAGGGAATACAACATAGCTTCTGTGCGACATCGACAAACTTAACTGTGTGAAATTACCCCGAAATCTACGACACAAGTATTCATGTATATGCAAAAATACGACCGTCTTTTCTCAAAACTCAACGAAATGAAACGGTTTAGTATATTGAATAAAATAAATGCGCAGCATGGATCAAATAAGTCGCTATGAAAGGTTTTGAACTAATCAGTGAATACCAGCCAGCTGGAGATCAGCCTCAGGCTATATCAGCTTTGTGCACGGGAATTCATGATGGAGAAGCATTTCAAACGCTCCTTGGGGTAACCGGTTCAGGAAAAACGTATACCATGGCTCAGATCATTGCCCACGAACAGCGGCCTACACTGGTTATGGCGCCTAACAAAACCTTAGCAGCCCAGTTATACGCCGAATTCCGAGACTTTTTCCCGAAGAACTCAGTCGAGTATTTTGTTTCCTACTATGATTACTATCAACCTGAAGCCTATGTACCGGCTAGCGATACATTTATAGAAAAAGATGCATCAATCAATGAGCACATCGACCAAATGCGCTTATCGGCAACAAAGGCTTTACTTGAACGCACTGATACCATCATTGTAGCCACCGTTTCAGCCATTTATGGTCTTGGTGACCCAGACTCCTATCATAAAATGATTTTACATCTCAGGGAGGGTGGAGAACTCGAACAAAGGGAATTACTGCGCAGGCTGGCAGAACTTCAATATACCCGCAATGACATGGTACTCGAGCGCGGAACATTTCGTGTGCGTGGCGACGTTATTGATATTTTCCCAGCAGAGTCGGATCGTTACGCCGTCCGGATCGAACTTTTTGGCGATGAAATAGAAAGACTCAGCCAATTCGATCCTTTAACGGGAGAACAAAATGATCGTATTAATCGTTGGACCATTTACCCTAAATCGCATTATGTTACCCCTCGGGATACGGTTATCGAGGCCACAAAACACATACGGGCCGAGTTAATCGATAGACTAAAAGATTTGCGACAGCACAATCGTTTGCTAGAGGCACAGCGATTAGAGCAAAGAACGCTTTACGACCTGGAAATGATGCAGGAACTCGGCTATTGCAGCGGAATTGAAAATTATTCCCGCTATCTATCGGGTCGAAACCCAGGCGATGCACCACCAACATTAATTGATTACTTGCCGAAGAACTCATTGTTATTTATCGATGAAAGCCACGTTACCGTGCCGCAAATTGGTGCCATGTACAAAGGTGATAGGTCTCGTAAAGAGAATCTTGTTGAATACGGCTTTCGCCTACCATCCGCTTTAGACAACCGACCACTTCGAATGGATGAATTTGAAGCCCTCATGCCACAGACGCTTTTCGTCTCTGCTACACCCGGGGCCTACGAAGAAGCGCATTGCAGTGAAATGGTCGAACAGGTTGTTCGACCGACAGGACTTATTGATCCAACTGTGCTTGTGCGTCCAGCCGTTTCCCAAGTGGATGATTTAATGTCCGAAATTAAAGTACGGGTTGACAAACATGAGCGTGTTTTGGTCACCACTTTAACCAAACGAATGTCAGAAGACCTAAGCGATTATCTCAATGACAATGGCGTAAAGGTGCGTTATTTACATTCGGATATCGATACGGTCGAACGCGTGGAAATCTTGCGTGATTTACGCATCGGCACATTTGACGTACTGGTTGGCATTAACTTATTGCGCGAGGGCCTGGATATACCGGAAGTTTCACTCGTTGCCATCCTTGATGCAGACAAAGAAGGATTTTTACGTTCCAAACGTTCACTCATACAAACCATTGGACGCGCGGCACGAAATTTAGAGGGAACCGCCATACTCTATGCTGATCGAGAAACGGACTCGATGAAATATGCAATTTCCGAAACCGCTCGACGCCGAGAACTGCAGATTGCACATAATGTTGCCAACGGTATTACACCCAAAGGGGTGGAGAAAAAAATCAGGGATCTTATCGATGGCGTATACGGTAAAAACGCAATGTCATCGACGAAAAAGCGAGAGCGAAAAAGAAATCAAGCAACAGGAGTTGATGTCACCACGCTGAACGCCACACAGTTCGCTAAACAAATTAAAGTAATGGAGCAACAAATGCACACCTATGCCAAGGACCTGGAATTTGAGCAGGCAGCCCATGTTCGCGATGAAATTGATGAATTCAAACGTGGCTACCTATTGAGCGCTTAAAACCCCATGTTTCAAAGACTAAACCCTATGTTTTAAGACCAAAGTAGAACTATAGACAAACTAATCGTAGTTTTTACATTTTGGAGTTGCCTCAAACCTTTGATTTGTGATACTTTTCGCGCCCGTCGAGCGTCACTCGACAGGATACAAAACCCTTAGGCGCGTAGCTCAGTGGTAGAGCACTACCTTGACATGGTAGTGGTCGGTGGTTCGATCCCACTCGCGCCTACCAATTTTCCCCGGTTAGGCCGGGGTTTGTCGTCATATCATGCCTGAAATTAAACTACCCGACGGCTCTTGCCGAAGTTTTGACCACCCTGTAACCGTCCTTGCCGTCGCCGAAAACATTGGTGCGGGACTTGCTCGCGCCGCTCTTGCCGCGGAAGTGGATGGTGTTCAGGTGGATCTGTCCTATCTGATAGAAAACGACTGCAACATTAAGCTATTTACGGCTCGTGATGATGAGGGTTTAGAGGTTATTCGACACTCAACCGCTCACCTATTGGCACATGCCGTAAAGCAATTGTTTCCCACGGTACAAGTTACTATTGGTCCGACAATTGACGATGGTTTCTATTACGACTTTTCTTATGCTGACAGTTTTACTGAGAAAGATCTTAAAGATATAGAAAAACAAATGGAGTCGATCGTAAAAGCCGACCTTGCTGTTTCTCGCGAGGTTATGCCGCGAGATCAAGCAGTGGATTACTTTCGTGACATGGGCGAAGAATATAAAGCCGAAATTATTGCGTCAATTCCATCAGATCAAGATATATCGCTCTATCGACAAGGCGATTTTGTTGACCTATGTCGTGGACCACATGTGCCATCCACAGGCAAGCTTGGAGTATTCAAACTAACCAAACTTGCTGGAGCCTACTGGCGCGGTGATTCTAACAATGAAATGCTGCAACGTATTTATGGCACAGCATGGTCGGATAAAAAAGCATTAAAGGCTTATATCAGGCGGATTGAAGAAGCTGAAAAACGTGATCATCGCCGCTTAGGCAAGCAAATGAATTTCTTTCATTTTCAGGAAGAGGCTCCGGGCATGGCTTTCTGGCATCAAGATGGCTGGACGCTATTCAATATCGTACAAGCGTATATGCATCGGATAACCATGGAATATGATTATCAAGAAGTGCAAACGCCGCAAATTCTTGATCGTTCTTTATGGGAACGTTCTGGGCACTGGGATAAATTCCAGGAAAATATTTTCACTACCAGCGTAGAGAATCGTGAATACGCCATAAAACCTATGAATTGCCCAGGTCATATCCAGATATTCAATCAAGGATTAAAAAGCTATCGGGATTTACCGATTCGGATCAGCGAATTTGGCGTAGTTCATCGAAATGAACCTTCGGGCACACTTCACGGCTTGTTTCGAGTGCGTCGATTTACTCAGGATGATGCCCATGTATTTTGCAGTGAAGTCCAATTGCAGGACGAGGTTGCTACATTAATCGATCTAATCTATCGAGTTTACTCCGATTTTGGATTCACCGATGTTGATGTAGCCCTGTCAACTCGTCCAGAAAAACGAGTAGGCGAAGATGAACTTTGGGAAAGAGCAGAGGTATCACTGGCAACCGCTCTTACCGAAAAAGGCATAAAATATAAATTACAGCCGGGTGAGGGTGCGTTTTACGGACCAAAAATTGAATTTGTATTACGCGATAGTCTAGGTCGGTCCTGGCAGTGCGGAACAATTCAGCTCGACTTTTTTATGCCTGAACGCTTGGGCGCAAAATTTATTGATGAAGCCGGTGAGAAGCAAGTTCCGGTGATGATTCACCGAGCAATTTTGGGTTCTCTCGAACGATTTATCGGGATTTTAATAGAAGATACAGAAGGCCGACTGCCCGCTTGGCTCAGTCCGCGACAGTGCGTTGTAATGACAATTACGGATAAACACTCCGATTGGGCACAAGAAGCGGAAAAAATGCTGAAAAAACTGGGCATTAGGGCGTTTAGTGACTTGAGAAACGAAAAGATCGGCTATAAAATTAGGGAACATACTTTACGACGTATTCCGTATCAGTTGATAATCGGTGATCGTGAGGTAGAAAACCAACAAGTTGCCGTGCGTACCCGTGAAGGTGAAGACCTTGGAGCAATGACAATTGAAGACTTTAGTCATCACGTCAATGCCACGGTGTAACACGGCTTTCATTATTTGAGGATTAACAAAATAGCAAAAGACAAACAGCAGCGGGTAAACGAAGACATTACCGCTCCAAGTATTCGAGTGATCGGCATTAATGGCGAACAGATCGGAATAACTGAAACGAAGAAAGCTTTGCAAATGGCTGCTGACGACGGGTTTGATCTTGTCGAAATATCGCCAAATGCTGATCCACCTGTATGCCGGGTTATGGACTACGGGAAGTTTCTTTATGATGCCAGCAAGAAAAAGCAAGAGGCCAAAAAGAAACAGAAACAAATCGTCGTTAAAGAAGTAAAGTTTCGACCAGGAACCGATGTTGGTGATTATGGCGTAAAGCTTAAAAAGCTGATTATGTTCCTTAGTGAAGGAAACAAAACTAAAGTTACACTACGTTTTCGCGGACGGGAAATGGCTCATCAAGAGCTAGGTGCTGAGATGCTGAAGCGTGTTGAAAAAGACCTTGTAGAGTATGGTGTTGTAGAACAATATCCAAAAATGGAAGGTCGACAAATGGTAATGGTGCTGGGTCCGCTGAAGAAGTAGCGGCGTAATACCTTTACTGCCTATGCTAATACCGGGCCGCATTCGCCTGATTTAGCCTATATTGATATATGAGATAAAGTAATGCCTAAGATGAAAACAAACCGTGGCGCAGCCAAACGGTTTACTAAGACAGCGAGCGGTCGATTCAAGCGATCACAAGCGTATTTAAATCACATCCTGACTAAAAAATCGACGAAACGGAAACGTCACCTACGTCACGGTTTGATTGTAGATGCAGCTGATCACCAGTCCATTAAACGAATGCTTCCTTACAGCTAACCGGAGACCGCAAAAATGCCAAGAGTAAAACGCGGTGTTACCGCACATGCACGCCATAAGAAAGTAATTAAACTAGCAAAAGGCTATCGCGGCGCTCGCAAGAACGTTTATCGTGTTGCCACTCAAGCAGTAGCTAAAGCTGGTCAATATGCCTATCGCGACCGTCGTCAGCGCAAACGCCAATTTAGAGCGCTTTGGATTGTTCGTATTAATGCTGCTGCGCGAGAAAATGGCTTATCTTACAGCCGCATGATGAATGGTCTACTAAAAGCCGATATTGAAATAGATCGAAAAGTACTGGCAGATCTAGCGGTACACAACAAGGAAGCATTTTCCGCTATTGCCGAGCAGGCAAAACAGGCTCTGGCTGCTTAAAAGCAGTTTCCCGCCTAAAAACCACTAGTCAGTGCCTCTTTCTTCAAGAGGCACTTTACGAAAAAGCGATACACCAGATATCGCAACTCTAGTTGATGAGACACTCGATATCGTGACCGCTACTGCATCAAAATCCTTGGAAGTGCTCGAGAAGGAATCCACCGATGCTGTGAATAACGCAGAAAATTCGGAAAAACTGGAGTCTCTCAGAGTAATTTATCTAGGCAAAAAAGGCCTTGTTACTGAACAGTTAAAAACAATCTCGACGTTGCCCGTTTCCGAACGGCGGGATTTTGGTCAATCAGTCAACCTACTCAAGCAAAAACTAACTGAGTTGATATCGATACGCAGTGATGTACTGCTCGCTAAGGCCATTGAAAGCAAGTTAGCCAGCGAAAACATAGATGTCACACTGCCAGGGCACAATATTTCCCGAGGCAGTTTACATCCCGTTACACGTACGATAAGACGTATGGAAGCCATTTTCTCGGCGCTTGGTTTTGATGTTGCTCAGGGACCAGAAATCGAACATGATTTCTATAATTTCGAAGCATTGAACATTCCAGAAAACCATCCCGCCCGAGCAATGCACGATACATTTTATGTTGATGAGAATCATGTACTGCGTACGCATACATCACCTGTGCAGATTCGATATATGATCGACAACAAGCCGCCTATTCAAGTGATTGCACCCGGTCGGGTATACCGGTGCGACTCCGATATAACTCATACGCCTATGTTCCATCAAGTAGAGGGACTGGCTGTTGCCGAGGGCATAAACTTCGGTCACTTAAAAGGCGTGCTTACGCATTTTCTCATGGAGTTTTTTGAGAAAAATTTAAAAGTTCGTTTTAGACCGTCATATTTCCCGTTTACAGAGCCCTCAGCTGAAGTTGATATCAGTTGTGTATTCTGTGAAGCAAAAGGTTGTCGCGTTTGTAGTCACACAGGTTGGATAGAAATCCTCGGCTGCGGGATGGTTCACCCTGAAGTATTTAGACACGTTAATGTTGATTACGAAACATACACAGGTTACGCCTTCGGAATGGGTGTAGAGCGCCTAACCATGCTTCGTTATGGTGTCGACGATTTACGTTTGTTTTTTGAAAACGACGCTGCATTTTTAGCTCAATTTCGATAACCGGAGAAGATAGAAAATGCACGTTAGCAAAAACTGGCTGAGCGATTGGGTAAAGATTGATGTGCCATTCTCCGATTTGGCAGATTCGCTAAGCCTCGCAGGTTTGGAAGTCGCATCAATTGAAGAATATACCGATATTTCTCCAAAAGTTGTGGTGGGGCAGGTCGTCAGCCTTGATGCCCATCCTCGTTCGGACAAACTTAAGATTTGCATGGTTGATGTTGGTCGAACTCGATCCTTACAAATCGTATGCGGTGCGCCAAATGCTAAAATCGGTTTAAAAACAGCGGTAGCATTAATTGGTGCTGAATTACCGGGTGGTATGAAAATCGCGAAAACTCGGGTTCGAGACTTCGTGTCGTCGGGAATGATGTGCTCAGCTGCAGAGCTAGGCATCGGCGAAGACACCTCAGGGATTATGGAATTGGATAAGCCCGCGAAGAACGGCACCACACTAAACGAATACCTGAAGCTTGAAGATACTGTTTTAGAAATAGAACTTACACCTAATAGAGGCGATTGTTTATCGGTGCTCGGCATAGCCACTGAAGTTTCAGTACTGCAAAATGTTCCACTTAAAAGGCAGGTCACTAAGCCAGTAAAATCGGTCTCAAAATTGAAGACGACCGTTGAGATAAAAGTACCGGAAGATTGCCCTCGTTATGCATGTCGTGTAATTGAAGGAATTAATCTAGATGCCGGCACCCCTGATTGGATTTGTGAACGCCTGCGTAAAGCAGGGCATCGCTCAATCAGTCTGGCGGTTGATATTACCAATTACGTAATGCTAGAGCTTGGTCAACCAATGCATGCATTCGATTTAGACAAGTTACGGGGTGGCATAGGAGTTCGGCATGCACAAACAGGCGAGTTTCTGGATCTACTAGACGGTTCACATGTAAAAATTCCCGCCGGCACACTAATCATCACCGACCAATCTGGACCAATCGCTCTTGCCGGTATTATGGGTGGAAATGATTCTGCTATTAACGATTCCACAACCAATATACTTCTAGAATCTGCATGCTTTAACGCAGACGCAATAGCGGGTCGAGCCCGAATGATGGGAATGCATACCGATGCTTCCCATCGTTTTGAACGACATGTAGACCCTGAATTACAGGTTGAAGCAATACACAGGGCGACTCAACTACTTGTAGATGCGGCGGGCGGGAAACCTGGACCGGTTGTCGATCAAAAACATGCACAGTTCCTACGATCAACCAATCAAATTACACTCCGAAAGCAACGACTTGCTTTAATGTTAGGCATTACCATCCAGGAAAGACAGGTAGAGCGAATTTTCACTAAACTTGGAATGCCTGTAAAAACGAACAGTAAAAGCTGGCGTGTTTCTGTACCAAGCCGACGGGCCGACATAACCGGCGAGCATGATTTAATAGAGGAAGTTGCGCGAATATACGGTTACGATAACATTCCTGATATACCGCCTAACGTCGAACCTGCTCGTGGTTTACGTAAAGAGATTAATATTCCAATCGACAGATTAAAGCTCTATCTCGTCGATCGGGATTATAACGAGGCCATAAACTATAGCTTTGTAGATCCTTCATTACAAAAGCGTATAGCACCAGACGTTACGGGAATTGATTTGAAAAACCCAATTTCTTCTTCGCTATCCGTTATGCGTGTATCACTTTTACCAGGATTGCTAAATGCTCTTTCAACCAATTATCGTCGACAACAACGTCGAATACGGTTGTTTGAAGGTGGCCATGTTTTCCTGAAAAACGGTAAAAACTACGAAGAAATTAACTATATTGCCGGCGTTACCACAGGTAAACATTATCTTGATAATTGGCAATCAGGTTCCCAAAGTATCGACTTTTACGACATGAAAGGTGATGTAGAAGGATTGCTTCAACTGAGTGGGTGTGAAAACGAGTTTTCATTCGAGAAAGCTACACATGCTCCTTTGCATCCGGGACAAAGCGCGTCCATTCTACGAAATGGTATGGAAATAGGGTGGCTTGGATCAATACATCCGAATATTTTGAATGATCTTGGAATCGAGCAAGCGGTGTTCACTTTTCAAATTCGTGTGAATGAAATCATGAAATCGCGCGTCCCTGAATTCCACTCGCTGTCAAAGTTTCCTTCAACAACTAGAGACCTGTCGATTTTAGTAGATGAATCTGTAGTCGCGTCACAGTTATTAAATGCGATTACACAAAGTGCTGGTAAACGATTGAAAAACATAGAATTATTTGATGTTTATCGAGGTAAAGGGGTGCCGGAAGGCAAGAAAAGTATGTCATACACCTTGACCTTACAGGAATCTTCCAGCAATCTTACGGAACAGGCTATAGAGGAGGCCATTAGTCGTATTCTCACAACAGTTGAGAAGCAACTTGATGGCAAGCTACGAACATAAACGTATATAGGTAGCAACAATAATGACTACAACTATTACCAAGGCCGAACTTGCGGCTACATTATATGAAGAAGTAGGATTAAATAAGCGCGAAGCAAAAGAATTTATTGAATTGTTTTTCGAAAAAATCAGAGTGGCATTAGAAGATGGTCAGTCGGTGAAATTATCAGGTTTTGGCGGATTTAGTATCCGTGATAAGAGCCAACGACCAGGACGTAATCCGAAGACCGGTGTCGAAGTTGCCGTGTCGGCAAGGCGTGTCGTCACTTTCAAGGCAAGCCAAAAATTAAAAGATGATGTCGCAGAAAATGTTGATGTAATATCTGGATCTCTTTCGAATCGAAGTGAGGCATCAGCATGACAATGTTAGATCCTAGCAGCAATGAGTTACCTCCCATACCTGGAAAGCGTTATTTTACCATTGGTGAAGTAAGCGAGTTGTGTGGTGTAAAACCGCATGTGTTACGGTATTGGGAACAAGAATTTACTCAACTAAAACCCGTTAAGAGACGTGGCAATAGACGCTATTACCAAAGACACGAAGTTCAATTAATTCGAACGATACGAACTCTTTTGTATATTGATGGATTCACCATTAGTGGCGCTCGTAATCAACTTGAAAGTGATAATGTTGCGGACGACAGCGGCGTTACTAATGCATCGATTAAAGAATTAATTGTCGAATTAGAAGAAATATCCGGCCTACTTTCGAGTTAAGTTGATAGCAACTGCGGTATAATACGGCCTCAAAATTTAAAGCATAAAATTTAAACGGGGCGTAGCGCAGCCTGGTAGCGCACCTGAATGGGGTTCAGGAGGTCGAGTGTTCGAATCACTCCGTCCCGACCAAGAAATTCCCCAAAATCAACTTTGCATCGGTCTTTTTTACAGTAAGAAAATATATCCACCCGACAACGTAAAGCTCATATTCAACCATCACCATTAGATAGCCTTGTTACCTAAAAATCCAAAAGCATCAACAAAATACCTGAGTTGATAATTATTTTTGGTCGAAATTCATTGCCCCGTCAATTCGCTCAGATACACGTAGAGCCCATTCCAAGCATACTGAACCCTTGCAGAATACTTAAGTAGCGGTCGCAGTAAATACACATTAAATATTTTTTAAACAACAATATTGGGTTTCATACTCATAGTTTACTGCTCAAAAGCCACCAAGATAATGCGAATATTTCTGGCGCCCATGGAAGGGGTTATCGATTATGAAATGCGAAACCTGTTTACACAATTAGGAGGGTTTGACCGTTGTGTAACGGAATTTATTCGTGTGAATGATCAGTTGTTACCCGAACGTGTTTTCTTGCGTTATTCACCAGAGCTTGAAAGAGGCGGGGTAACCGATTCAGGAGTACCGGTTTATTTGCAGTTGTTAGGCGGTAGTCCAAAATTTATGGGTTTAAATGCGGCACGAGTCCAAGTGCTAGAACCGCCCGGAATTGATATTAACTTCGGCTGTCCCTCTAACACGGTAACCAGAAACAACGGCGGATCTAGATTGTTGTTGGATCCCCAACTCGTTGGAGATATTGTTGCGTCGGTTAGAGAATCAGTGGATCCCAGTATTCCAGTAACCGCCAAAATTAGATTAGGTTTTAGTAATGCAGACTCCTTAGAATGCATCGTAGATAAAATTGTTGAAGCGGGGGTGAGCGAGCTTAGCATTCATGCTCGGACAAGAGAAGATCGTTATAAGCCTCCAGCATATTGGGCAACTGTGAAGGCAATCACAGAAAAGTTCTCGATTCCCATCATCATCAATGGCGAAATCTGGTCAATAGACAATGCCTATAGCGCACTTGAGCAGAGTGGTTGTAGAGACATCATGCTGGGGCGCAGCGCTTTAACCACTCCTCAGCTAGCGGCATGCATCAAAGCGCGCCACTCGGGATCCGAGTTTCAGGAAATGGATTGGCCAGAGCTCTTAGATGTTATCGTTTGTTACTTATATGACGCTGAAAAAAAGCACCCCGATTTTGTGTGCAATAGATCAAAACAGTGGCTAGCTTTTCTACTTAACGCATATCCGCCAGCACTAACGCTATTTCACAAAGTCAAACGAATAAAAAACACAAAAGAAATGTTTAACGCATTACGAAGTGGTATCTAACAAATGAAATTGAGGTATCGAAAAATTTACCCATACGTGTTGTGATATGGTTTCGTAAACGCATCGTATTTTTCACAATACTGGGACTGCTCTACCAATTTTCTATACCAAATTGGTCGAAGCGACTGCCAGTTCCAACTTTTATGTGCTAATTTCAAGTATGTTCATCTCGTGTTCATGCTAAGCAATGTATAGTGCGGCCTCAGTAACATGTTTATGCTATTAATGTCTCTTATGACAGAACCTCCGTAGTTACCAGGGGATCGGATTAAGGGAAAGTGGGTTTTACCGATACTATATATGCCATCGAAGGTTAGTGATTGTCAGTTCAGCAAGTCGAATTAAAAGAGGACCAACAGACTTCAATAGCGTTTTTTGCTGCCACAAATTATATTAAAGAGGAAACTATGAAGCGACTTAATTCAATGCGCAATTTATCGATCATTGCGTTGTTAGCAGGCTCTGCAATATCACTTGGTGTTTCTGCTGCCAAGTTGGTCGAGAAAACAACGTTTGAGGGCGATAGATCCGGCGTTACATCGGTTGTGTTTAGTCCCAATGGCTCCAGACTGTTTAGCGGCGGATGGGAAAATACGATCAAGCAATGGGATCCGAACAACGGTTCATTAATTTCTACAATCGACCACACCGGTTTCGGTGATCTTATTTTGGATTTGGACATAAGCCCCGATGGTAGAACCCTTGTAAGTGGAAGTCGGGATTATGATAACCGCAGAAACACGGTGAATCTTTGGGATGTAAGATCGGGCAATGCTGGCAAGACCCTGCGCAGACCCGTACCGGATTTTTGCGATTCGACGACTTTTAGCCCGGATGGAAAGCACGTGGCTGCGGGGTGTTGGGATGGAAAAAACGCCGAAAAAACATTACAGATATGGAACGTGCGAAACGGCTCAGTGGTAACCACTGAATATAGTATTGGCGCACCGGTAGCATATAGTCCAGACGGCAAACAGTTTACCGGTACTGACCAATCTGGCGCCTTGATGAATATTGACGCCCGTTCCAGGCAGGCTGTGACAACATTCAGCGGATTATTTTTAAGTGCTGATTTCAATCACAATGGTCGACAACTCGTTACAGGTGATCCATCAGGAAATGTAGTTGTATGGGATGCTAAAAGTGGCGCGCAATCCTTGAATCTTAAAGGGCATTCCGATGCAGTTAACGATATTGCCTATAGTCCAGACGGAAGATATATTGTAAGCGGTAGTAAGGATGCTTCCGTACGTTTGTGGGATTCTCGAACGGGGCGTCAGCTATCGTTCGCAAGAACTAAAGATCCTGTGGAATAGGTGAGCTTTGGGCCTAACGGTAAGCGTATTGCGGTTGCAAGTGGCAAAGCGATTGGAGTGTATAACGTTACTGGAACGAATAGTGGCACTTCGGGATCGAGTAGTGGCCCTCCACCTGTGCAATCAACAAAGGTTAGCGGAAAATGGAAAGGACCAAATGGTGAAGATTTCACGTTAAAGCAACGCGGAACTAACATAACTGTGATTCAAGGAAATAAGACCTTGGGTACAGTAACCATTGCCGGCAACATTATCAGCTGGGGTACTGTTAAAGGAACGGTGCGTGGCAGCAGCATTAGCTGGTCTAATAATACCAAGTGGAAAAAAACCGGTACAACGGGCTCATCAACTGGCAGCAATGCACCACCCTCCGGTAGTAAAGTAGACGGCAAGTGGAAAGGGCCGAATGGCGAAAACTATGACCTGCGTCTGCGTCAGTCGGGCAGAATTACCGTGCGTGAAAACTCAAAAACCATTGCCACCATACAGATCCGCGGAAATATCATTACCTGGGGAACGACCAAAGGTACAGTGCGTGGTAACACTATTAGCTGGGGCAACGGTACCAAGTGGAAAAAAGCCGGTACAACTGGCTCACCAACTGGCAATAATGCACCACCCTCCGGTAGTAAAGTAACCGGCAAGTGGAAAGGGCCGAATGGCGAAAACTATGACCTGCGTCAGTCGGGTAGTAAAATTACCGTGCGTGAAAACTCAAAAACCATTGCCACCATACAGATCCGTGGAAACATCATTACCTGGGGAACGACCAAAGGTACGGTGCGTGGTAACACCATTAGTTGGGGCAACAATACCAAGTGGAGAAAAGCCGGTACAGCGGTATCATCGAGTGGCAGCAACGCACCGCCAACCTCTTCAACAACACCGATTATTACGCGCTATGAAGAAACTAAGTGCAAAAGTAAGTTATTTTTATATTGGGAGTGTGGTTACACGGGCGCAAAAACAGTTGAAGTTATAAAGCAACATTCAACCGTAATGTGTGAAAAAGATGTGTCTTATGGGTTAACCAACAAAGGACTTTGGGTAACCTTTGGTTGTCACGCTAATTTTCGACTGGGTTTCGAATAACATCTGAGTATCAAGTCAGGGGCCAAATCCTAAAGGGAGCCCCTGACACTGATACAACATCAACCGAGGTTTGCGCTCACGTAGATGAACAGTCGTTGAATGCTCATCTACGCTGCCTTGCAGAAATTACGCAATAAAAGAAATGTACGTTACTTAATTATTAGTCGGAAAGATCTCGCGCTACCCGATTGAGATAGACTCTGGTTGGTACAATTTCCAAACTACTTTTCTAAAAGAGCAGAAACACTGCCTTATTAGTGTAACTCTAGTAGGTTCTTGCAACAGAAAAGTCGGCTAGATCACTTAACGCCTGGCGGTATTCAGACAAAGGAAGTGCACTAAGCGCATTTTTTGCTAATTCAGCTTCTTCTCTAGCACGGCTAGAGGTGTACGCGAGCGAACCGGTAGATTCAATAATCTTGGCAACATCAGTAAACTTTGTACGATCTCCATTACGAATGGCGTTCTCAATCAGCTCTCGTTGAACTGCTGTCGCATGCTGCATAGCGTGTATCATCGGTAATGTCGGCTTTCCCTCAGAAAGATCATCTCCCTGATTTTTACCCATGGATTCAGTAGTTTGCGAAAAATCCAGTAAATCATCGACGATTTGGAAAGCGATGCCTAAATGTAGTCCGTAGTTTGCTAGAGCATCTTGAATTGCTATGTCTGCACCCGCTGCAATGGCACCAAGCTGTCCCGCAGATTCGAACAATTTTGCAGTCTTTCGAGTAATAGTCTCAAGATATTGCGGCTCATTTGTTTTGGGTTCATGTGCATTTAATAACTGCAGTACTTCTCCTTCCGCAATACGATTGGTAGTTTCAGCCATGATGCGCATAACATCCATCTGATTGGTTTCTACCATCATTTCGAAGGCTCTTGAGTAAAGGAAATCCCCCACCAGAACACTAGCTTCGCTTCCCCAAACAGAGTTTGCGGTGGCATTACCACGGCGCATTTCTGAAGCGTCTACCACATCATCATGAAGTAGGGTAGCAGTATGAATAAACTCAATAACAGCGGCTAAAAGGACTTCACTGCCCTGATGTTCTGAGCATGCACGAGCACTAAGCAATAACATTACCGGGCGCAGTCGTTTACCACCACTATTAATGATATACGCGGATAAACTATTGATAAGCACAATATCCGAACTGAGGCGGCGTTTTATTTGCACATCAACTTCATGCATCTCATCGCTTATAAGGGAGACAATATTATCGAGATTGGAAGCGTTTATCGAAATTTTACTTTCGCTATAAGATTCCGGTGCTGCGTATGACAATTTAAAATCCAGGGTCTATTTAAGAAGGGCTAAATATAACCGCACAAAACAATACTTTATAGTGCTTATTGCAGTATTATTAGGTGACTCGCGAAGAGTTAACGATTATCACCCGTTTCAGAGATATTCGTTGACTTGCTGCATGTAAATAACTAAAATCGCGCAGTTTTTAGAATCATTTGAAGCAATTTTCGGAGAGAATCCATGTTCGCGGTAGTAGAAACCGGTGGCAAACAGTACAAAGTCGCTCTTGGCGATAAACTAAAAGTTGAAAAACTCGTAGCAGAAACCGGTGATTCGGTATCATTGGATAAAGTTCTAATGGTCTCGGACGGCGACGACGTTCAAGTCGGCAACCCTGTTATCGAAGGACGGAGCGTAACTGCAACTGTTCTCGAGCAAGGGAAACACGACAAAATTCGCGTTTTCAAAATGAAACGTCGTAAGGGATACCGTCGTACCCAAGGTCACCGTCAGCAATACACTGAACTCGAAATTACTGCTATTTAAGCGGATTTTTTGAGCAGCAAACTATAGGAATTATAGAAATGGCACATAAGAAAGCAGGCGGTAGTTCACGTAACGGTCGCGATTCAGAGTCGAAACGACTCGGTGTGAAACGTTACGGCGGTCAATTAGTAACTGCGGGTAATATTATTCTCCGTCAACGTGGCAGCCAATTTCACCCAGGCGATAATGTTGGCATGGGGCGAGACTACACGTTATTTGCCCTTATTGAAGGCAACGTTAAGTTCGAAATTAAAGGCCCGCGTAATCGAAGAACTGTGAGCGTGGTTAATTAGGAACTTTTTCAGTTTCGAATAAAAACCCCGCTTTCTGGCGGGGTTTTTTATTGGAGTAGTGTGATGAAATTTGTAGATGAAGCTCGTATAAATATTTATGCCGGCAATGGTGGTAACGGATGTTTGAGTTTCTTACGCGAAAAATATCGACCCAAAGGCGGTCCAGATGGTGGAGATGGGGGCCGAGGCGGCGATGTTATTTTGGTGCCCGATACGGGTCTAAACACGCTTGCAGATTTCCGTTTCACGCGAAAATATAAAGCAAAGAATGGGGAAAGCGGGGCTGGCAAGGATCGTTTCGGAAAACATGGCGAAGATTGCATAATACGCATGCCAACCGCAACGATTGTCACAGATGATTACACGGGTGAAGTGATTGTTGATATGTCGACAGTCAAAGATCAGTTTGTTATTGCACGGGGCGGCGATGGAGGACTTGGTAATGCTCGATTTAAGAGTAGCACTAATCAGGCTCCACGTCGGATAACCGACGGTAAAGCAGGTGCTGAACTTACTTTAACACTTGAGCTTAGAGTATTAGCGGATGTTGGACTTTTAGGTTTGCCAAATGCCGGCAAATCTACTTTTCTTCGCGCTGTATCTCATGCCAGACCTAAAGTTGCCAATTATCCGTTTACAACATTGTATCCAGAACTTGGTGTTGTAGACGTTGGCGAGCGAGGGGG
This sequence comes from uncultured Gammaproteobacteria bacterium, assembly GCA_905478855.1. GTDB lineage: Bacteria > Pseudomonadota > Gammaproteobacteria > Arenicellales > CAJQKF01 > CAJQKF01. The sequence goes on along the minus strand of CAJQKF010000023.1, from coordinate 34,134 downwards.
TTTTGTTGTCGCCGATATTCCCGGATTAATCGAAGGCGCTGCACAAGGTGCCGGACTTGGTATTCGTTTCTTAAAGCATTTACTTCGAACCCGATTATTATTACATATTGTTGATATTTCCGGGTTTGATCCAGAAATAGACCCCGTCGAATCGATACGCTCCATTCAAAACGAGCTAGCCGCCTTTGGCCATGAGCTCAACGAATTACCACAATGGCTTGTTTTTAATAAGTGTGACTTCTTATCAGAACAACAGGCGCAAGACTCTGGACAGCGAATTTTACGCGAACTGGATTGGCAGGGGCCCCATTATTGGGTGTCGGCTATCAATGGCGAGGGCTGTAAGTTGTTAACTCATCATATAGACGAATGGTTACTTGAGCAAATGACTGCCAAGGAAAACAGCGACAATTCATGAAAAAACGTTCGACCAGAAAACGTTGGGTCGTCAAGATAGGATCGGCACTACTCACCAATACCGAAACAGGTTTAAATCTGGATACTATCCGCCGGTTATCTTCTATGATCGCGAGGATACATAGACAGCATATTGATGTTGTTCTAGTCTCATCAGGGTCGATTGTAGAGGGTATGCAACGTTTAGGTTGGCAAACTCGGCCACGGGAAATATTTAAGCAGCAGGCAGCTGCTGCGGTAGGTCAGATGGGATTGATACAGGCCTATGAAAGTGAGTTTGCAGAGCACAGGCTTCTCACTGCACAAATCTTACTTACCAACACGGATTTAGGTGATCGCACACGTTATTTAAATGCGCGTAGCACACTTCGAAGCTTGTTAGAGTTTAACGTAATACCCATTATTAACGAAAATGATACTGTGGTAACAGAAGAAATTCAGTTCGGAGACAATGACACACTGGCAGCTTTGGTGGCCAATTTAATTGAAGCCGAGTACATGATTCTGTTTACAGATCAGGATGGTTTATTTGACAAGAACCCTGCTGTGCACGACGACGCAAAACTAATTGCAACCGGCTGGGCTGGCGATTCAGCATTAGAGCTCATGGCTGGACCTGGAGGGACTTTGGGTCGTGGCGGGATGACAACAAAAGTTAGAGCCGCACAGAAAGCCGCCAGATCAGGTACACAGACGTTAATTGCTAACGGCATGCGACATGACGTGCTTGACTCATTGCTGGTTGGCACGGCTTGCGGCACGCTTCTTAGCGCTAGAACAGGCCGAGTCGCTGCACGCAAACAATGGATGGCAGGGCAAATGCGTGTTAGAGGCAATGTCACCATTGATCAAGGCGCAATAGACGTCCTCCGCAGTAAAGGTCGTAGTTTACTTCCGGTCGGGGTAACTGCCGTGACTGGGCAGTTCGAACGTGGTGAATTAATTTCGTGTATAGATGAACAAGGAAAGGAAATTGCGCGAGGGTTGATTAACTATGATTCCAAAGAAACAATTCAAATAAAAGGTTTCTCGTCGGATAAAATTGAAAGCGTACTGGGCTATGTCGACGACGCTGAATTAATTCATCGCGATAATATTGTATTAATTTAAACCCAATAACTTCCAACGCAAAAAAGCCCGCATAAATGCAGGCTTCTTTGAAAAACTAACTACTTACTCAAGCGCCAATTGCTTTCAATCGCGTGTTGAGTCGACTCTTCAATCGTGCTGCCTTATTGGGGTTTTCTACCCCTTTACGTGCTGCACGATCTAACAAAGAAGTGGTTCTACGGTAAACTACAGTAGCCGCTTCCTTATCACCTGCTTGCACAAGTTTGATAAAGCTTTTCAATTGGGTCCGCATAGCTGAACGCTGTGAAACGTTTCGCTCACGGTGAATCTGATTTTGCTTGGCACGCTTACGTGCTTGTGGTGAATTAGCCAATGCTCACTCCTGGGGCTTAGACTGTGCTATAACAAGCGCGCGAATCTGACAGAAATTCTAAACAAAGTCAACTAAATAGCGAGAAAAAGTTAGTGTCCAAACAATTGTTAAAGTCAACTTCGATCGTTGGAGGCATGACATTAGTCTCAAGAGTGTCCGGATTGATACGTGATATTATTTTCGCGCAATTCCTCGGTGCGGGGATTTTAGCGGATGCTTTTCTAGTTGCATTTCGAATACCAAACTTTCTAAGAAGAATTTTTGCGGAAGGGGCATTTAGTGTTGCTTTCATTCCTGTATTTACGGATATACGGCAAATAGGGACTCATAAAGAACAACAACAATTTGTCGGCCTAATGGCAGGACGTCTAGGGCTAATCCTCATGATATTGACGGCACTAGGTGTTCTATTCGCCCCACAAGTGGTTCAAGTTCTTGCCTATGGCTGGTCTGACGATCCACGAAAAATCGCTATAACAGTTGATACAGTGCGCCTCACGTTCCCTTATTTGCTGTGTATATCGTTAGTTTCGATGTCGGCGGGGATTCTGAACACCTGTAGTCGTTTCGCCGCTGCTGCTGTTACACCCATTTTTCTAAATTTATTTCTAATTTCCGCCGTTCTATGGTTCGTACCGTGGTTTGAAAATGCGGCCATAGCGCTTGGGTTCGGCGTTTTTCTAGCGGGTTTTTTTCAATTATTATTTCAGTTACCGTTTCTTCTGCAGGTAGGCTATCTACCAAAGCCCGCGCTTCGTTCGAAAAGCACCGCAGCACGTAAATCCGTAACAAAAGTATTTCAATTAATGCTTCCCGCATTGTTTGGGTCATCCATCGCACAAATCAATATTCTGGTGAACACAATACTTGCTTCGTTTCTAGTAACGGGAAGTGTTTCCTGGCTGTACTACTCAGATAGACTCATGGAGTTTCCACTGGGTGTATTTGGCATTGCTCTGGCGACGGCGATTCTCCCAGGACTTTCACGGCAGTATACCGATAACGACACCATCGGCTTTAATCAAACACTAAATACGGCTATAAAATGGGTTTGTGTGGTTTGCATCCCAGCAGCCGTTGCTCTTGCAGTACTCGCAAAGCCGCTTTTAATCACTATGTTTTTCTACCGTCAGTTCAACCAAACCGATGTTTATATGTCGGCAAATGCTTTGGTTGCTTACTCTTTTGGACTGCTTGGGTTTGTTTTTGTAAAAGTTCTCGCCCCAGGTTACTTTGCCCGGCAAAACACGCTGACACCAGTAAAAATAGGCGCAACCTCAGTCGGTGTTAATATCATTTTAAGTCTTGCACTGGTTTCAACGTTTGAGCACGTAGGGTTGGCGATAGCCACATCGATTGCCGCATTTGTTAATGCAGGATTACTGGGGTTTTATTTACGTAAAGATAAGGTATTACACATCCTGAGTGGCCTTGGAAGAGTTATTGTTTCGGTGTGCGTTGCGAGTTTGATTATGGCCGTGGTACTCTGGTATTCGGTAGGGCAGATTGAAATTTGGTTTGAGTATAATGCACTAAGACGCATAGGCTCACTAAGCATAACCATTTTGGCCGGATTTTTGTCTTATGTTTTAACATTAATACTTTTAGGTCTGCGACTACATCACGTGCTTAGTAATAATGAAACAGTTGATAAAAAGCATTGATCATATTGTGCACATTGGGCCACCCGGTGAGTATCAAATTTACTCGCTCTCGGAAGCCCAGCAATTATTGAACTTGTTACTAAAATTAACCTATTACTCTTCTATTGAACTGCAACCGATCCAGAACAAGCTCAAACGAACACTTTCATGCGATCCCAGAATATCCTTGTTGAGCAGTCAATATGAAACCCTCGTTCGGAGGTGGATTGGCAAGGTTGAACGGCTCGGGTGCCATGCAAAGGATCTGTGGTGGGTCGATATTGATATTGGCGAAGGATATATTTGCTGGAAATATCCGGAAATACGGATGGAATATTTTCATTACTATGATGAAGAACCCTCAAAACGAAAAAAACTCGAAGAAATTGATTTATCTCCTGACCTAGCGTGGTTTGAATAATTTTTATTTAATAAGCTACATGATTCGTACATTTCACCGGACGAATCCGCTAAAATTCCAACCTTATTAAAAGATACGCTTGCACACTTGTATGCACATTTATAATACTGGAAAAAAACACCTTGCTGTTGACCTTAAAGCTGAAGGTTGTGTCGTTGCAATCGGGAATTTTGATGGAGTACATCTTGGGCACCGCGCTGTCATCGACAGGGCGGTAAGCATGGCGCAGAAGCTTCGTTGCCCAGCTGCTGTAATGACTTTCGAGCCTTACCCTGCCGAGTATTTTAAACCGGATTCGGCACCAGCAAGGTTAAGCTCTAGGCGCCATAAAATCGAATTGTTAGCATCTACCGAAGTTGACTACATTATTGCCGTGCGATTTAACCAGGAACTAGCAAAAACCTCAGCCGAAGATTTTGTCAGAAAACACCTACATGAACGACTTGCGGTTCGGCATATCGTTATAGGAGAGGATTTTCATTTTGGAGCAAGACGCACTGGTAATGTTTCGGTACTCAGAAAGCTAGGCGAAGAGCTTGACTTTACAGTCTCTGCAGTTAATGACTACAGCAAAAACGGTAAGAGAGTAAGCAGCACCCAAATAAGAGAATTGTTGTCGGAAGGGCAGTTGTCTGCAGCTAATAAACTGTTAGGCAGGGAGTTTTCATGGAAAAGTCGTGTTGTACATGGCGATAAACGCGGCAGAACGTGGGGTTTCCCAACCGCCAACATCGTCATTCCAACACTATCCTTTCCTATTGGCGGTGTATTTATCGTGAGGGTTGAAGAGAAAGGAACACTCGTTGGTTATGGTGTAACAAATGTTGGAAGCCGACCAACCGTAGGCGTTACACGACTACTCATTGAAACCCATTTGTTTTCATCAAGTATCGACCTATATGGACGATTACTAAATGTGGTATTTCTGAAGAAAATTCGGGACGAGAAAAAATTTCCAGACTTTGATGCACTTCGCCAGCAAATTATGCTCGATGTGCAATTCGGAAAACAATGGGTCAATGAGGAAATTGAAGTTGAATAGTCGAGGCTCAGCGTTATGGACATTTCTTGCACTGGGCTTGGCGATTGCATTGATCGATCAATCTAGTAAGTTATATGTGCTAAGTAGATTTACTGAGGGCGTAGAAAATTCAATATTGCCTTTTCTAAGTTTTACTTTGGCATTTAACCGCGGTGCCGCTTTTGGGTTTTTAAACGACGCGGGTGGATGGCAACTGATTATGTTTTCTAGCATTGCATTTCTAGTTGTTGCTTATCTAGTTTTCCATATTTGGCAAGAGGTATGGCAAGCAAAAATTATTGTATGCTCCTATGGTTTTATTGCCGGTGGGGCGGTAGGAAATGTTATTGATCGTATATATCTTGGTATGGTTGTGGACTTTATCGACGTACATTTTTCTGGCTGGCATTTTTGGATTTTTAATATAGCGGACATTGCTTTATCGATAGGAGTTGGTTTATTGATACTTTCAGTTTTCTTTGAGTGGCGTGCAAATCGTCAATCGACAAAAGTGCGGTGATGATTCTTCCCGGTACAATATTGCAAATTCACTATGAATTAAAGCTCGAAGGGATTGGCATTGTCGAGTCAACGTTTGAGGAATCTCCGCAACAGTTTTCGTTTGCTGACGGAACGTTTCATCCATACATAGAGTCACAGCTAGTTCATTCTGCGGTAGGGCAGGAGATTGAATTTACAATACCCGCAGAGGCGCAGGTGTTTGGAATCTACGACTCCACGAAAATAATTTCGGTATCGAAAGAAACGTTCCCAATCGAACCTACTGTAGGGCAAGTCGTTGATCTAGAATTATCTGTCGAAGAGCAAATATTGGGTAAAGTTATTCGGGTAAATGCTCAAGACGTTGAATTAGATTGTAATAACCTGTTAATCGGTCATGCCGTGCAGTGTCGTCTTATAGTGGTTAGCATCAGACAAATAGAGAAATAACATAATGAAAGTAATTTTAGCTAATCCGAGAGGATTCTGTGCCGGTGTTGATAGAGCAATTGAAATTGTCGAAAAAGCAATTGAAAAACATGGAGCACCGATATACGTTCGTCACGAAGTTGTCCACAATCGTTTTGTAGTAAGTAGTCTCAAAAATAAAGGGGCCATATTTGTAGACGAACTTAATGAGGTACCGGCTGATTCAGTCGTTATTTTCAGCGCTCATGGTGTATCCCAAGTAGTAAGAAAGAATGCGAAAAACGCAAAATTACAAGTACTCGATGCTACGTGTCCGTTAGTGACAAAAGTTCATCGTGAAGTAAAACGCTACCGTGAAGAAGATATCGAAATTGTACTTATCGGACATGCGGGTCATCCTGAAGTCGAGGGAACAATGGGCCAGGCTCAAGGCGGGATGCACCTAGTAGAAAAGCCTTCTGACGTTGATAATTTAGCAATACTAAATCCATCCAAAGTGGCTTATGTCTCACAAACAACACTCTCGGTAGATGATACGCAAATTATTATCAAGGAATTAAGAAAGAAATACCCCAAGATACAAGGACCACGTAAGAATGATATCTGCTACGCTACTCAAAATCGCCAGGATGCGGTGAAGGTGCTATCGTCAAAATGTGATGTAGTACTTGTAGTTGGCTCAACAAATAGCTCTAACTCAAATCGCCTGCGTGAGTTAGCCGAGCAGAAAGGAATAAAGGGCTATTTAATCGATAATGCTGATCAGATTAACAAAGTATGGCTCGGCGAAGACTCTGTTGTGGGAGTGACCGCCGGAGCATCCGCCCCAGAAATTTTGGTCCAAGAGGTCGTTCAGAGACTTATTGATTGGGGTGCAACACAAGTGGTCGAGGAAGTAACAAAGCCAGAGAATGTCTCTTTTGCGTTACCGCTGGAATTACGCTAACGCCATAACGTTTTTCCCAACAATAAATTAAATAAATATTAAAAAACGCGACTAATTTAACACCCAACATTCATCGGTAGTATCCGTACCGCTTGTATCTTTAGCACTACGTATACCGCTGTGACTTAAGGACATTTCGGTACAGGTTGTATCCTTTTCCTGAGAATAACCTGAACGTGGAGTTGCAGTGAGCGTAAAGCCAGCTGCGGTGATACTTGTACGTAGCACATATAGTTCTCGCGGACTAAATGTCGTCACCCAGCCCATTGCAGACAGGGTGGTTGAGTAGGCGCCAGTATTTGATTTGTATTTTTCTTGTAAGTTTTGCAGTTGATACAGTGCCAAATGTGCATCCGAACGTTTTGATGCTTGTATATAGCCCGTATATGTACTAACAGCTAAAGAGGCAAGAATGCTGAAAATCGTCATTGTCACCAATAACTCAATGAGAGTAAACCCATCTTGGTGATGTCGTTTAATTCCCATGATCTTGATACCAGTACGTTTGGACTGCCTTATTATCGATTTTGACAGGAATAATTTCAGTTCCGATTAGCGGTTTAGGACTTACACCGGGCAGGTCAGGAAAAATCACAGTCACATTTCCCGCTATACCCTTACGATCTAGAACAAGAGATCGATCGCTATCGCCTAAAACTGCACCCGCGGGGCTATCTGATAATTTTGCAACAGGGCCACCCGTTTCTACGTCTAACGCATAAACTCGAGAATCACCCACACCGGGAGTACTACACTCTAGATTGTTATTTACGATCGATGCGGGTGTATAAGTCGTGAAAAATACAATACCAGATGCGGTTAATGCTGGAGCGAGAGATTTTTCACCTGTATTCGGCAAATTAATATACCAACCATTTTCTAAAGAACCATCACCAGCAGTTTGTGTTGCCGAATCATATACTGAGACATCTTTTAGATCACCACCATAAAGTTTAGTGTATCCAATTGGGTCATCCGCAGTGGTGGCAGTCTCGTTCAGAGTTGTGGGTGGTGTATTGACGAAATAATCTTTAATTACATATAGTCTATCTTGTATGGCGCTGGAGTTAGGGCTTGGCCGGAGACCAGACCCTATTGAAATAGAAATATATGTACTACCCGTTGATGATTCGATTCGGGCTGCATCCGGTGGATAATAAAATCTCCGATTATTTAATGCAGTACTGGTATCACCATCTGAATCAAGTTGCAAATCGGCAATAACACCGCCAATAATTCGCTCACCAATTAAATCCACTAGTACATTATTGATATCGAAGCGCCACAATTGCCCACCAAGATCGATCGCATACAATCGATCTGTGATTCCGTCACCATTGATATCGATAACCCTAACATCAGACGGAATACTATATACCATATCTGCCATGTATAAGTCTGGCTCTGGTCCCGCACTAGGACCACGGGTCCACCACAGAATTTTACCCGTTACAGCATCCGCAATATAAATAGCATTGCCCTTATCATCCGCGGTTCGCGTGCTTTTCGCATCATGATCCGTGTCATATCCGCCAGCAAAAATTATGACTTCTTTAGTTACTAGTCTGGCAGGCGTTGTATCGTTGTTATAAATCTTTATCCGATTAAACTTCGGGCGGGACCACGTCTGCCCCATGCTAAATAGTTTATTGGAGCGTGAATCATTACCGTTAACAGAGAAAAGATAATTCGGTGAAACCGGATTTGAAACATCTAGTCCATAGATATTTCGTCCACCCCGTCGCTGATTAAAATACAAATAAGCGTGTTCATCGGTTTCAACCGAATTATCATTACCCAATAGAAAGCCATTATTATTTACATCGTTTACCCAAACGTCAGCCGTGCCATCGAGTCCGTAGGTTAAATCGTTGGTTTCAGGATTATCATAAAGAGCCTTTAAGTTTGGAAGCAACTCTGGCGGAACAAATGCCCACTGTTCCATGCTCGAATTATTGTCAGTAACCTTGGTATCGAACGCATGGAGATATCCATCATTTGTAGTGATGTAAATCATATCTCGTTGCTTGGTTTCACCGTTTTCAGTGTATTGCTGATAGGTCACAAGCAATGGTTCAGAGTGGAGTGGGGCACCCATTGAAGTTCGACCGTCAATTACACTCAAATCATTATCTTCATCCTTAGCATCCAGTCCTCGGCTCCATTTTAATAGATTTACCAATGAATTATTAGCTAGGCCACTTACACCGAGTAAATCCTGAGTTAGCAAAAGGTTCGATTCGTGTAATTCATTAACAGAATTGGTGAGATTTGTTATCGGTGCATCAACAGCTTTTTGCGTATAGGTATAAACATTGCGAGCGCTCACATCAAAATCATTATTCGAATACGCAGGAACACGGCTTGCTAAACCGCCGATTTCTGACAATCCACCGTCATTACCAATAGATCGATGAGTCCAAAAACTTACAGTGTTATCTAAGAACTCACCTTCATCATCGACTGCTGGGTTTCCGTTCTTATCGACAATTTGAATATCAGGTTCGCCGTCAGAATCTGTATCAACAGTATTTCCATCGATGTCGGTTACCAGACCAAGTTGATAACGTTTTACATTGCCTTGCCAACGTGCACGCTTATTGGGAACGAATAACGAATAATACAAATTATTGTCGTGACTAACCCGATCAAATGAGTTTGCAGTTACAGTCGGTGATACAAATGTACCATTACGCAACAGTATGTCTTCAATAACGTCCTGAAATGCTGACTGCAGGGATGCTTCATCAGATACTGTGAAATATTGCCCACCCGTATTGGCGTTTCCGGCAGCATTCAAGAGAGGTGAATCGATATTAAAACCAACAGTATAGGTATTTATCGACTGGTTTCCCGTTAGTGCAGTGTTGTTATCTGTTCTATACATAACGGTCGCGAGGTCATCTAGGCAACTTGTTGTACCAACCGAGGAATAACTAGCACCGTGGGAACATTCGGGCAATCCAATGGCAGAAGACAAGAGGTTAATAGCTGTATCGGCTTCATCGTCAGCGGTCGGGTCACCGTCTGTTAGAAGCAGAATATTACTTTCCTGGCACACATCCAATATGGGTGACTCATAGGTATCGGCATCAAGCAAAGACGATCCGACACTCTCACCGCCATTAACTGACGTCCCATAGACTACCTCTTCGCCCCGAAAATAACGCATTGCCTCATATAATGCTTCCGTAACCGGTGTTGATCCATCAACAGAGAGTGCAGACACTGCGGAGTTAAGGGCCGTCGCTACGCCGCTGTTGCCAATATCAGTGGCAGGGTAAAGAATGCGGCCGCCATGCTCATGATTCAAACGCATTAAACCAACATTTATGCCACCGCTTTGACCAAGTTTCGTGATCAGCTTAGTTGTAACACTCTTAACTGTGTCTATACGCGTCGATTTGGAGTGGGTTGGAGTTGCGTTAAACCAATTCAGATAGTTAGCACTAAAAAGCACCAATTCCGCAGCTGCTGAAAGAATATTCGATGGATCAACTGCGCTGCTACTAAATGGTCCATTAACTCCATTTACCGGAAAAACTGCCGAATTACCATCTGCAAGACCATGAAAACCGTAATCGTCTGCGCACTCAAAATAACTCAGAGTGCCACCTCTTGTAGGATCTTTCCATGCATCATCAGTATCATTCCAGGCAAAAACATCATCGATATAAAAGCCACTTTCGCCGTCTAAACTATTAAATGCTTCTTGGCAAGTTAGTCCCGATTTAAGAAACTTATTGCTAGTCTCACAATCGGGGAATTTACGCGGATTCTGTGAGGTCGAATAGTAGACGGCATTATCAGCGCACGCACCACTGTAGTCTATACTGCTGTCATAGTTAGTTGTAAGAACGGTTGCGCCCATGCTACCCGATGTATCAATAAGAAACATAAGATTAGGATTGATGTTGCTTGCCACTCGATAAATATCCGTATCAACTGCCACTATCACAGTTGAGAACAGAGCACTAAAACCAGCGCTAATAACTAGGTTTATTAATCGAATATTTTGGCGATAAGTCATCTATTTTCTACTAATTCGACGATCGTCGAATTCTGGTAATTAGCTTTGCATCATCTTTGTAGAAAACCATAGTAAAGCCTTCGCCATCGAAATCGAATTGATTCACAGACGTAGCTAACCCTCCCACAATGATTTCAGTGTCCGGATCGATGCTTAGTCGTCTTTCCTTTGCATACGTGCAGGCTAAGCAGTCTGATACACTCGCATATCCATATCCGGCAGGACTCAGATGATAGGATTTAAACTTTGCGCCTTCGATTGCCTCCTCTATGAGGATAACTTTATTCTGCGCTTGCGAAGCGGGCGCAATAAGAAAAACTCCGAGCAGAGTCAGTATGTTTATAGGTGTACGTGCGAATTTTTTCATCTCAATCCTTTGTACTTGGTCCAGCTATATAATATCCGGATTCGATACGTGTCTCGATTGCACCGTGTTTACCCTTACTTTCCTGCACGAAATAGTGTGAAGCCACACCGCTATCGAGACTAAAGCCCGACGGTGCTGTTCCACTTTCGCCCAAATACCACGCATCAATAGAAATAATAGTCTTTAGTCTGTTTGGAGTAGAGTCCAAACACTCTCCAGTTACACTCGCACATAGATTGATAGTCGATTTATTAGCCGTATCACGCGTCTGTGCCGTTGTAAGATCATTTCGGTTCTTCCATAAAATAGACTGTCCCGTTTCTGCACCCTGAAACGAGATAACTTCCTGCTGCATTATTCCAACGAGTTTTTCATCCTTTGCCGATATCCAAAGTGCCGTAAAACCCATTGAAGTAAGCATTACTAAAAATATCATCGCAATGGCAACCGATATGCCGTTTTGGTATTTAACAGGTTTATTCAACACCGTGTACTTTTGCTGTCGATAGCTTGGAGAGTGGAACTTAATTGCTTTTTTATGAGTGACATTCATAATTTATTTCTTATGAAGACAGTCGTTGAATATTCCGCACGTTGATAGCGAGAATTATTTCCTATAGTGATCGTTTCGTCTAAAAGTATATAACTACCAAAATCACCGCCCGCAGCCTGCCTTTGCTCAGATTCAAACCCATATTGTTCAATACTTCGAGCCAGAATACCAATCTGAACACTAATAATATTTCTCCAATTGCCTACAGCAGATGCTTTAACATAGGTGTTTGGCGTTCCACTTCCGTCTGTATCTTCACCATATAAAAATTGTAAATTTTCTATACCAGCAATAACTTCGCTGTTATAAATTTTACCTTGATCAGACACATAGCTTCGATAGAGACCGGGAGGGGAAGTACTATCACTAAGATCTGTATTTCTAATATAGTAGCGCACGGCATAATACTTCGAGACTTGAGAAGGTCCATTAGGACTTGCTTCGTACTCAGCAGCAGATACACCACCAAGAATACTGGTTAAATTACCAGGACTAATGCCACCGACAGCATGCTCTAAAATATTTGAAGATGATGGTTCATTGCTTACTTGAAACAAGTCACCCTTATCACAGTCACTTAAAATAACAATATTTCCAACTGTAAATTTATTCCCCTTATCTACAGCATTAATACTACCTGTTGCTTCAGCATCGAATTGTAAGAAAGCTGTTTCTGTGGAATCTGCATATCTAATTGTAATTGCGTCAGTGCCTAGCCTGACGTTTAAGGCTGTCGCGCTATGATTGGAGGGTAGCCAACTCGGTGTAGCTGATGCATTTTCAATGCCTTCTAAAGACCACTTAGAATCAAATAAATTACCGTCATTATCGACATTCAGATTGCTATTCAACAAGGAAGTTGAGCTCAAGCATCCGAAATAGCCAGCCATCCGGATGTCACGGGATATAAAGCTAAAAGCAATACGACTCTGTTCTTGATTATGAACATGATTTATTTGAGTTGTATATGCACTGGTACTACTTACATGAAGACCGATAACAGCACTAATTAAGAGCAGGCTGATAACAGCGGATACCATTAACTCAATCAGACCAATACCTGATTGAATATTCGTATTAGGTCTGACTTTACGATATGTATTCAAGGAGTCATCGACCAGGAGATGTAGTGCATGCAAAGATTTTTACTCGGTTTTGGCGATTTAATCCAACTAAGACCATTTGACGAATCGGAAGAGGCAAGCATTTCTGCTGCCGCACATTCTGATATTGTAGGCGTCTCACCATCAGCCGCTAACTTTTCCGAGAAACGATCTAACCAGGCAATGGTAATATTGTACCGCTGTATACTCGGTAAGGTAGTAGTAGAAATTACCGCAGCAGAATCCGGAATCCGACGTCCAACATTCAGATAAAAACAATTACGATCATTAGTGGCATTAGCTAGAGTAGGAATACAAGAATCATTGCCGCCAAAAGTCCATGAAGACGTGTAATTGCCGCCATCTGCCGGTGCGACACCTGTTGCACGGATTCTATCCATCAAATCGTACGCAATAACGGATGCTTGCCCCCGCGCGCCGCTTTCTTGACCATAACGAAAACCCCAGGTTTCCATATAAGCAATAGCCAATAAGCCAAAAGACATGATCAACATAGTGATCATTGCTTCAAGCAAACCGAAACCCGCCTGTCGGATATTTCGACATCGGATAAATAATATTGGTTTTCGCGTGTTTTGTCTCATGTCCCTATACTTATCAAGCTCCTTAAAACCTTACAATCTACATAGGCTTTGATTCTTTTTGTGTTACCAACTATTGCAACAAATCCAAAGAACTATACATATAGCGCATTCGTAGTACCTTAATAAAGGTAGATTAAATCCCTGTATGAATAGCAAAACCCAGAAAATTATTCCCTAAAATTACGTTATTAGACTGCGACCTAGGAGTATTTATTAGTGCTCAAGAATGATGCCGCAGCGCCCAATTATAATTAAACATCACTTTCTTAAAGCTCTCGAAGGTTATTATATGTAGCGGATATTCACTGCATTTATATACTGAGCATGCGAAGTAATAACTTAATGACTAGTTATTGCCGCCGGTACTTCCTGAACTACTATTTTGTTGTCTGATAACACTGCCATTAACGGTGCACTCATCATCAGCATTCCCCGAAGGGTCTGCAACACCGTTTCATGAGCCGTATTACCATCACAGACATACGAGGAATCAACTCTATTATAGACATTACAGTCATAATATATGGAACATTCTCCGTCGGAAGTTCGAGCACAAAGCGTTATGGGTGTTTGATTCGACATAACAGTCGATCGTGCTACCTAGATACCGGTAACGAACCGCTCTGTTTGCGCATCAAGTCGATAGGCCGTAATGAAGTGATGAAATGTAGGCACCACAAGCGCCGCCAAAATAGCCGCCACAACCAATCCAATAAGTAATTCAAGTAATGAGAAACCATGCGCTACGCTCCTTGTAGTAGTGTACTGTGTGTCGTCTTGCCGCACTTGCGTCTTCGTTTTTTATCCTCAAAACTACAAAAATTTTGAGCTCGCTCTGCTGATAATACGGCTTATGCCAAATGTTCGAACGCGGTTATCATCCTGAATCAAATTCATTCAAACAATAAAGACGGCAAAATTTCTATGTAGATTCGATAATAATTTTTGGTAATATGCTCCGAGTATACGACGTCAGTAAACGATAGCAATAACAAACTATTGGTTTCATTCGAAACTAGTACTTATGCGCTACAAACTAATAATTTTTTTATACCAACGTATAATGCGACTCGGGTTATTTTTACTTAGAGGAACTACAAAGCAGGTTTAGTTGATACGGCGATCACTAAGCCGTATCTTTATGATAGCGAGATCCTCAAACATATAACCCTAACTTTAAGAATAATTAACGAGGTTTAACGGAGTTTATATGAAATTTTTATCTGCCATACAGAAACAAACAACAGCATTGACACCCCGGTTCATGAAACAGTTTTTAAAATGCCTCGGTTTATCAATCGCTGCGCTCGCATTTACGCCAATTGCACATTCCAACGACGACCCGGCCAATTCAATTTCAAACTTGGTGTCGGCAATTAAAAACAATGATTTGGCAGCGCTCATACGTATATCAGTAGGTGTCGAAGAATTCGACAACATGGGACAACAATGGGAAGAACAGCGTAGTCAGCGCAAAGCGGAAATAACCGAAAGTGAGCGAGCTGAATTTTCTGAAACAATTGGTATGGTAATTGCTACAGATGCAGAGCAACGACTCATGTCACTCGTAGAACCTAAATTGGCGGAATATCAAGCCGGCCTAATGCAAATGGTAGCTTTGTTTCAGGGGCTTGGTGCAATGCAAATACAGCAAAGCCCAGATTTGAATACTCAAGAAAAACAGAACTTGACTGCGGCGTTGAATAAAACCGCCCAATGGGTGACCGCCAACGATTTGACTAACAAAGAAAAGATGCAACAGGCCATTGCTATTCTGGTTACCCGAGCACGCTCGATGAACATAACGTCAATTGATGATGTTATGAATCTTAACTACGAAGATGTGCTTTCAAAAGGAGGGGTCGCGTTAGCTACTGCGCGAGATATTCTGCAACACTATAATGTCGAAGTTAATACATTACTGGATTCCGTCGCCGTAGAAACGTTGGAAAATGATGGGAAAAATGCGATAGTTAGTACGAAATTTGAGATTTTTGGAATTCCTCAGGAAGTAACAACCCGTTTGGTTAAGTACCAGGGCAACTGGGTAAGTGAAGACGCAGTGGCACAAGCAAAGCTTGTATCCGCGCTTGCTTCGATGCCACGAACACCTGCCTCAGAAACTGTTCCAGCTGCCATACCAACGAATTCCGATAGTGCAACAACCTCAATAACAACTGCGATGGAACAACTTCAGGATTCTTTAAATACTAATCCTTTTCTCAGTCGAGCAGGTATAAATCTATCGGCGATTGAGCTAGCCGATGGTTTTGCAACATTAGAGGTTCGAACTGAATCCAGTGGAATCATGTCTGCAATACAAGACGGCAATGACTTATTAACCATGGATCCAGCATTGATATCAGCGTCTGAAGACAAGCAATCCTTGATTGCACTCAGGAAAGCATTACAGGTTCTAGGTGATCGATATAATATACAGTCGTTCTTTCTTGTTCCAGGCGCATAACAAGGTTTGCCCAAACCCTATAATTCTCGGCAACGAAGCGGCTTATTATAAGCGTCGTTGCCGACATCAAGCTCATACAGTGCTATCAAAAGGCCGGCATAACTTCTTTAATAAATAGCTCAAGCGAGCGCTTTTGAAAAACCACGTCCAGATCAAATGTAGAGTTATAGGTGAATTGATCCACACCTAATGCCTCGTAACGTTTTAACTTCTCAATGACCTGGGGCGGGGTGCCAAAAATCAAATTTTCATGCAGAGAATCGCGATCAAATTCGTTGTTTTGTTTTAGATCTTCCAAGTCAATAGTTTCCGGAAAACCATTTTTGACTGTGCCAATATTCTTAAATAAGTTCTCAAACCTTTTGGCCTGCCGAATGGTTGCATCCACCGGCACATCAGCCTGCTTTATGTTGTCGTACACACAAGTATGTCGCATGGTACAAAATAATGGACGTTGAGCATCGGGAAACTTAGCCAGTGCGTCCGCAAATCGTGTTTTATAGTCTGCAACTTCACTGAAGGGTTTGGTTAGCGCCCACGAAATAATATTGCAGCCATGTTGAACTGCAAAGTCGTAAGTTACCGGTGCACGGGCGGCAATCCACAGTGGAGGGTGGGGCTGTTGAAACGGTTTTGGCACAGATGTTGAGGTAGGAAAGGACCAGAACTTGCCGTTGTGCTCGTAATCTCCTTGCCAGAGTTTTTGCACCGCAGGCAAAAGCTCATGCATATACTCATGGCCTTCACTTTGGCTCACCCCCGGTAATATACGATCAAACTCTCGTTGATACGCTCCACTTCCAATTCCAAACTCAAGTCGGCCGCCCGAAATTTGATCCAGCATAGCGGCCTCACCCGCTAGGCGAATCGGGTGCCAGTACGGCGCAATAACAACGGCTGTCCCAAGTCGAATTTGATTTGTATTAGCCGCATACCAAGTTAACAATTGAAACGGATTAGGCGCAATCGTGAGTTCTAATGCATGATGTTCAGCCGCCCAAACAATTTCAAACCCGCCTTCGTCAGCCATCTGGACCATTTCCAGAGTATGCTTAAGTAACGTTTGCATATCAGTTGAATTGTTCGATCTGCTGATATTAATGACGAGTTGAAATTTCATTTAAGGCTTCTCAATGTAATGTTCAAATAATATTTAGAGTATTCATATCGTTAAGATATACTGTTTAGCATGCTTGGAAACCAGAATAAACATTCCGCAGAAAATGCGGCGCCTGATTACACCCAAAACCAATTTAAAGTGAGATTAACAGCCGATCAGATTCATTGCATTACGATTTATGCAGAGATATCTTCATGGAATCCGATTTCCTGACGTAACTATAACGTGATTTCTCTGCATTCCATACTATTTGATCTTGGTGGTACTGTTTGCCATCAAATTGCGGACCGAAGTTTTTTTGTGGAAGGCGTGCAGTTACCGTTGTGCATTCGCTGCAGTGCAATTCACTTTTCACTCTGGTACGCATTTGCAACAACACTGATTTGTAGCGGTTCATGGATTAATCATATTTCTCAATCCACAGTAAGAATAATTTTGATTGGATCCCTTGCTCCGGTTGCCATCGATGTTGCCTGGCAGATATGGGGGAATTTCTTAGGGGATAATGACCTGCGGTTTTTTACCGGCCTGCTTGCAGGTGTTGGCATAGGATTATTTATGGCAAAAACAATTGCTAGTCTTAAGCAAGAGGGCAGCGCATATGCCGCACCTATGTCTTCTATACGTTTAACACTCGCCGTCGTGCTATTCTTTCCTATTGTGTTTGCATTTTGGCAAGGCAACAGTTCATTACTGACCGTTATGCAGTACTATCAAGGCCTTTCGGTAGTAATGGTTTTTACCGTGCTGTGGGGTTTATTTTATGGATTTTTTCGCTCGTCTTTTGGCTATCCATTCCCGACGTTTTCTAACTGGACATACATCGGATTATCTTTTTCGATTATTCAAGCGATAATTTTCCTGCAGATACGCTAGTACTAAGTTAATTTTCCAGTTAAATTCTTAGGAATTTAACAAGCGTGATACAATCATTTTATGTCAATACTTAAAAAAATATTTGGTTTTGGAACAAGCGCTCCTAAACCATCAGAACCAAGTGCCGAAGAAATCTATAAAACGTTCAAAATAGTGTCTACGCCAATCCCCGCAGAAAGGCAGTGGAGGTTAGCAGGGAGTATTATTAAGATAGACGGTGAGATGTCTTTATCACGACAATTTATTCGCGCAGACTTACTGGCAAGTAAGGAAGAGGCCGATACTTTTGCATTTCGTAAAGCGCGACAGATTATAGATGAACAAGGGGAGCGTTTATTCAAAAATGGCCAACCAGATGGCCGTGTTTAACAACTACTAAGCCTTCAGTAAACATGCTAGCTCTTCAGATTAAACGTGATTGACATGTCGTCCGGTATAGATATCGCGACGCGAGTATACAACCACGCGTTTAAACTCGATCCTATTATCCGAAGTTTGCTTGATACTGACGTATATAAGCTTCTTATGTTGCAAACTATTTGGAAAGAAAATGCATCCGTACCTGTCAGTTTCAGTTTAATAAATCGAACCTCATCAGTACGTCTGGCAGAAGTTGTCGACGAAACTGAACTACGATTACAGTTAGACCACGCCCGAACACTTCGATTAACCAAAAAAGAACGAATCTGGTTAACAGGTAATACCTTTTACGGCAAAGAACGCTTGTTTAAGTCAGAATTTATTGCATGGTTAGCAGACTATCAATTACCGGCCTACGAACTCTCAGTTACTGATGGTCAATTTCAAATTGACTTTTACGGAACATGGGCAGATGTAACCTTATGGGAAATACCGGTCCTTTCCATTGTCAGCGAATTACGATCCCGCGCTGCGATGAAGGATACTGGACGATTTGAGCTGGATATCTTATACGCTCGAGCAAAAGCTAAATTATGGGAAAAAGTCGTACGCTTAAACCGATTAGAACATCTTCGACTAGCGGATTTCGGTACTCGGCGCCGACATGGGTTTTTGTGGCAACGATGGTGTATTGAAGCTCTAAAGGAAGGTCTTGGAAACAAATTCGTTGGCACCAGCAACGTGCTACAAGCTATGGAACTCGACATCGACGCTATCGGCACAAATGCCCATGAATTACCTATGGTACGTGCAGCGCTATGCAATTCTGATGAGGAACTTTTGCAGTCACCCTATAAGGTACTGGAAAGCTGGCAGCGAACCTACGATAGCAATCTACTCATTGTATTGCCTGACACATTTGGCACAACGACTTTCCTCAAACATGCACCATACTGGGTAGCAGAATGGAGTGGTTTTCGAATCGATTCTAAAGATCCGCTGGTTGGTGGTGAGGAACTGATACAGTGGTGGAAAGATATGAATCAAGATCCAACAGAAAAATTACTTATCTTTTCTGACGGGTTAGACATCGATACGATTGAAAAAGTTTATCACCACTTCGTAGGACGCGTACGCTTAAGCTTTGGCTGGGGTACATTATTAACAAATGATTTTCGCGACTGCGCACCCAATCACAACACCGGACTAGACGCTATTTCTCTGGTTTGCAAAGTAACTTCGGCTAACTATAAACCGACTGTAAAATTATCAGACAATTTCGAAAAGGCTTCCGGACCAGCACAACTAATAGAGCATTATAAAAATGTATTCGGCGTAGCTGAAATTAGACGAGAAAAACTAGTAGTTTAGCTACGACAATGGAAATAAATTATTCTATTACTCATGCTAATTCGAACAATACTATTTCATGTAAAGTGACAACCAATGTTGATTCAAAACTCAATCGAGAAAAAGCTTAAGTCCCTCAACCCTGAACACCTTGAGGTTATCAATGAAAGTAATAAACACAATGTTCCAGATGGGTCGGAATCTCATTTTAAGGTTATTGTTATCTCAAATGAGTTCGCAGGATTGAAGCTGGTAGGAAGACATCGAATCGTCAATCGTTTGCTCGCAGACGAACTAGCCAACTCCATTCATGCGCTTTCAATTCACGCAAAAACACCCGATGAATGGTTCGATAGTGGTGCAACATCTGTTGACTCTCCTGATTGTTTAGGTGGCACAAACAAGTAGTGACGAGTAAGAACTAGAAAGAATATAGGCTTATGTTAAGCAAGCAAAGCTTCGCACGTTTATGCTGTATTTATTCTGGCATCACATTTGGAATCTACTGGATTCCATTACGTGCAATGGAGACAACGGGTTTATCCGGAAGTTGGTCAATCTTGTTGTTCACTCTAATGCCAGCTATTCTTATTCTGCCCGTTTTTCTCTATAGAATTAAAATATATTTCAGAGAGCCTCTGCGTTTTCACGGCACGACATTGTTAATAGGTCTAGGCTACGTAATGTATGCCGGCGCATTTCTTTACACCGAGGTAATTCGCGTTATCGTCATGTTTTATCTGATGCCGATTTGGGGGTTTTTGCTCGGACGTATTTTTTTGGGCGAACAAATATCTCCAGTCAGATGGATTTCAATGGCATTTGGAGCATTGGGCTTAGCGGTTATTTGTGACATCACTGCGGGCTTTCCTTTTCCATCAAATACCGGCGATTGGATGGCGCTAGTGGCGGGTTTTATCTGGGCAAACGCCGCCATTTTATTACTAACCGGAAAAAGCCGTCCGCAGGAATATACGATTGGCTTCCTGCTCTGGGCAAGTATTATTGCGGGCTGTCTAGTAGCGTATGGTATAAGTGCTGGATTTGAAGAAGTTTTGCCTGAAGTTTTACTTACGACGAAACTCTGGTGGCTTATTCCGTTTGCTATTATCGTGCTACTACCAGCCGCTTATGCAACGATGTTTGGTCCCACACAATTAAGCCCCGGTATCGTCGGTCTGTTATATATGACCGAGATCAGTATCGCGACAGTAACCGCAGCATTATTTGCCGGCGAAACCTTTGCGACCAAGGAGTTAATCGGAGTCATACTGATCACTTTTGCGGGCATAGCAGAGCCTGTTTATGAACGCTGCAAACCAACCACACGTATTAAGATTACGGAACACTCATAATCATGCACTACCTTTTTAAAACTATACGTTTACAGAAGCGCTTTCCATTAGCAATCAGTCGGGGTGTATATAGTCACTCGGACAATCTTTTCGTACAGATAACAAGCGATGGGCATATTGGCTGGGGCGAAATGTCTCCCGGAAAGTCTGAAGGAGCCGACACGGCATTGGCAGGTCAAACCGCACTGGAAAACTTAATAGCCAGCGGCATAGATAATTTATCCATTTACGAGCTAGACCAACGCGCTCGTCAAATGGATATCCCTGCATGCGCTCTTGCGGCAATAGATATGGCTTACTGGGATTTGCTAGCCAAAAAATCGAAACTGCCACTCTACAGACTGCTCGGATTGGGAAAACCCACAATACCAACATCCGTCACCATAGGAATAAACCCTCCCGATGTCGTTCGAGAGCGCATTCCATTAATCCTTGATGGAAGTACCATACAGTCATTAAAAATTAAGCTTGGGTCACCCGAAGGTTTGGACGCTGATCAGGATATGTTTCAAGTGGTTTTCGAGAACACACGAAACAGAAATGTAACCCTACGTGTTGATGCAAATGGAGGGTGGAATTTATCCGAAGCTCAAAAAATGATGCGCTGGTTAGCCGATCGAGGAGTCGATTACATTGAACAGCCTCTTGCAAGGTCAGACGATGATCAGTTACCCGAGTTATTTCGTACACGGGCGCTTCCAATATACGTTGATGAGAGCTGCCACGTATCAAGCGATATTATAAAGTGGGCAAACTGTGTGGACGGAGTAAATTTAAAATTGATGAAATGTGGCGGTATTACCGAAGCATTACGCATCGTGGCTGTAGCCCGTGCCTATGGTTTAAAAACTATGATCGGATGCATGGGAGAATCCTCTGTATCGATATCCGCCGGCGCTGCATTGGGACAATTATTTGATCATATCGACCTCGACTCACATTTAAACCTAAGTCCCGATCCGGCAGTTGGTGCATTGATGGAGGACGGTATAATAATGCCTACAGAAAAACCTGGGCACGGAGCGGAGCTTATAAATGCTTAAAAAACAGCAAAAACTAGCCATTTATATGGAAGGGTCACTTGGCGAACTTGACGGAAAAATGGGCTATGGTGTTTTACGTTTCTCACCCAATCCTATTGTCGCCGTGATCGACTCGAAGCATGCCGGTAAACAGCTCGGCGATGTTATTCAATGCGGACGAAATTGCCCCGTGGTTGCCGATATTGAAGCGGCGTGTGCACTCGGTGCAGAAGTGTTGATTCTGGGTATTGCTCCCTCTGGTGGACGTATTCCACAAAGTTGGATGCCAGCTTTGACTTCAGCGATAGATCACGGACTAAGTATCGTAAACGGATTACATGATTTTCTGGCCGATCGTTTTGATACGTCGACACGTTCTGAACAATGGATTTGGGACGTACGCCACGTCACAGACGAGTTACCACAAATGGCCGAGGGCAGAGCAGCTGCATTGGATAATACCCGTTTATTGATGGTTGGCACCGATATGGCAATCGGCAAAATGACGGTTGGACTTGAAATTAACAAATATCTGATAGATCGCGGCGTTGATTCAACCTTTATCGCAACAGGTCAGATAGGATTAACAATCGGTGGATACGGTATACCACTCGATGCTGTAAAGGTTGATCATTCTTGTGGTTGGGTAGAGCACTGTGTTCTAGAAAAGAAACAACATAAAGTAATCATTATTGAAGGGCAGGGCTCATTACTACATCCAGGTAGTTCTGCAACTCTGTCTTTAATGCGTGGCTCGTGCCCCACTCATCTGATTCTCTGTCATCGTGCAGGAATGACCCACCTCGACACACTAAAGGTGAAAGTACCACCATTAAAGGACGTGATTGCCATGAATGAGCTTGTTTCCTCTGCGGCGGGCGCCTTAGTATCCGCGAAAACCATCGGTGTTGCTCTTAACACTAGCGCATTAACTGAACAAGAAGCTACTTATGAGATTCAAAAAACATCCGATGAAACCGGCTTACCAGTTACCGACGTCGTGCGTTACGGTTCAGGAGATATAATTGATTCTCTGATAAAGTAGGATAACGTTTACACCCTAGACTGACCGTGGTCACTATAAACATATAGGCTAAACACAATGTTGAGAAGAGCCGCAAAACTAGCATTTGAAAAAGCAATCACGGCGGCAAACCCAGCGAGTGCTGTTCATACACAACTTGTATTTTCAGATAACATTTTATCTATTAATTATCACAATAATTCAAAATCCATACAAAAACGGACCGCAGACTGGAAAAACGTTTATGTTGTTTCATTTGGGAAAGCAGCTGTGGAAATGGCACTTGCTGCAGTAGAGATTATTCCTAGTGATTTGCTTGCCGGAAAACCAACCGTAATTACAAACTATGAAAATTCCCGTGTGCAGCCATCACTAGATATCTATACATCATCCCACCCAATACCAGATGAATGTGGGGTTTTTGCTAGCAATATAGTTGCTAAGAAAATCAAGTCCGCAAAGCGCGGGGATTTAGTATTAGTGTTGGTCAGCGGCGGAGCATCCGCCTTATTGCCGTTTCCAGCAGAAGGCCTAAGCCTGAACGATAAGATCGCGACTACTGAATTACTACTCGCAAGTGGTGCAAACATTAATGAAATTAATACGGTTAGAAAACATCTCTCGCGCCTCAAAGGTGGCCAAATAGCATCACTTGCAAGCCCGGCAGATTTGCACGGAATGATATTATCAGATGTTATTGGAGATGACCTAAGTGCCGTTGCGAGTGGCCCAACCGTACCGGACCCAACAACTTTTCGTGATGCGTGGAATATCCTTTGTCAACGGAACATCTTAACCAAAGTTCCGAAACCTATAGTATGTCATCTTGAAAAAGGCATTAATTTCGCCATACCCGATACCCCTAAATCATCCGACTCTATATTTAATACGGTTACAAACAGTCTAGTGGGAAGTAACGCAATAAGTTTGTCGGCAGTCCAGAACAACTTACTCGATAATGGTTTCACTGTTCATGTCATAGACAGCGCACTGGTAGGTGAAGCGCGTGCAGCAGCAGAGAAATTTCCCATCTCACAAAGATCCCATTCAGCTCCAGGACGTTATGCCTATATTGCAGGCGGAGAAACAACCGTAACCTTAAACGGTAGTGGCAAAGGTGGGCGTAACCAGGAATTGGCGCTAGCGCTGGCATGCTATATGGAACACGAAAACGTTACATACGATTGGGTTTTTCTAAGCGGCGGGACAGATGGCATAGACGGCCCAACGGATGCAGCTGGCGGATGTGTAGACTCTGGAACACTTGATAGAATACGTGGGGCAGAGCTCAATCCCCACGATTTATTAAATAACAATGATGCCTACCACGCACTGCAAGCTGCCGGTGATCTTATAAAAATTGGTGCGACCGGCACCAACGTAGCAGATATACAAATATTTCTGGTTCAGAAAAAATCAACATGATAGGCAACAACGAAACTTTTGTTATATTTTTCAAAAAAGTATTTCATGAATTTATACAACAGGAAAAATAGTAAATGCATTATAAGAACCTTGGTAGTTCCAATATTCGTGTAAGTACGTTCTGTCTAGGAAGTATGACTTGGGGAACACAAAATACTGAAAAAGAAGGACATGAACAAATTGATTATGCCCTCGATCAGGGTGTCAATTTTATTGATACCGCAGAAATGTATCCGGTTAATCCTATTTCAGCGGAAACCACCGGACGCACTGAAGAAATTATTGGCAATTGGATCGCAAAAAACACGCGCAGATCTGAAATAGTACTTGCCACTAAGGTCGCTGGAGCAGGTTCAAAAGCACGGGATGGTGAGGATATTTCGCCAACAGCCATTCAGAGAGCGTTAGAAGGCAGCCTCAAACGCTTAAATACGGATTACATCGATTTATATCAACTTCATTGGCCTAACCGGGGCTCTTATCATTTTCGCCAGAATTGGAAATATGATCCAACAAAGCAAAATCGGCAAGTCACTCAACAACATATATATGATGTACTTCAGGAATTGGATAAACATATAAAGTCCGGAAAAATTCGCACTATCGGATTATCTAATGAGTCATCCTGGGGCACATCCGAATTTTTACGTATCGCCAAAGCAGAAAATTTTCCACGAGTTGTGTCCATACAGAATGAATATAGCTTACTTGACCGAAAGTTTGATCTGGATCTTGGCGAGCTTTGCCATAATGAAAACGTTGGACTACTCGCGTTTTCACCCCTCGCCGCCGGTATGCTGAGTGGCAAATATAGTAATGGAGAAGTACCCATTGGGTCACGCAGATCGCATGTGGACAATTTGGGTGGGCGCTGGACGGATTCAGCTTTTCCCGCATTGAATGCTTACCTCCAAGCCGCTAAAGACTTTGATCTTGATAGCTGTCAAATGGCATTAGCATTTTGCTACACACGCTATTTTATGAATTCTGTTATAAGTAGCGCAACATCACTTGCTCAATTACAAAATAGTATTAAGTCCGTTGACATTAAACTCGCACCCGAGATACAGGAACGGATTCAAGAGATTTATCGACAATACCCAATGCCATTCTGATACATATATCGAAACTCCACTATTTTGCCGAAAATGAACTCTTTACGGCAATTTACATAACCCCATAAAGTAAATGCGTAAAACAAATGTAGCGGGGGTACTGCTATTCTTCATGATGGTAATGTCGATAGCGCAACATATTCTTGAAATAAATCTGTTGTGGATATCCGGATCTATCGCATGGTTAGCAGCTATTCTAATCGCGAAACGTATTGGTCGCGGACAGCGCATACAGGCATCGATTTTATTAGGTTCCGGTGTCGCAATGATGATTTTTGCGTTATCTAGGGGCGGAACAATATCAATCGAACAGGCAATTGGTCAAAACCAACCCATTTTGGCAATGCTTGCCGCGGTTAGTTTTCTGCGACTGATAGATAGGCCGGTAACAACCGAATCAATTCCGATAGGGAAGAGCGCTTTCTTTAAAACCTTATTTGGATTAAATCTTTTATCCGCCGCTATAAATATTACGGCACTGATCGTTGTGTGTGACAGACTCGCTCGTCAATCGCCATTTACCCGACTCCACGGCTTAATGTTAGGGCGCGCTTTTGGGTTAACAGTGATGTATTCGCCTTTCATTGGGGGCATGGCCCTTACTCTGGCGTTATTACCAGAGGCTTCACTCTCCCGACTTGCGATGTTTGGAATACCCTATGTATTGTGCGGGTTAATTATTAATGCAGGACTACTGTATTTAGCGGACAAAAAGATGATACGCCAATTCATGGGTTATCCACTTCGTTTTGATAGTCTGGTGTTTCCTGTCGTACTGGTCATAATCGTTCTTATTATTCATCGAGTACTACCGGATTTTTCGGTTCTTGCCTTGATAGCTTTATGCGCACCGATATTAACTCTGGTAACAGTGGCCTATAAGGAAACCGGTGCTCGCGCGATATCGAACGCAGGACAGCATATCGTTAATACATTGCCCACAATGGCGGGGGAGCTCTGGCTTTTTCTGGCAGCTGGAGTGTTTGCTGCAGGAATTACCAGTTTGGCATCCAGCTTTAATGACTGGACTTTATTCTCAAGCTTTGACGTATGGGCCGCGTGTATTACATTCGCCTTCATTTTGTTATTTGGCGTAATTGGTATTCATCCAATTGTCTGCGTGTCATTTCTTGCCGCCGTGCTTGTGCCACAACAACCCCCGCAACTTCTCCTAGCATTCGTGTTTATTATGGGCTGGGCAATTGGCTGTATGTTAAGCCCGTTTTCCGGCACCAACTTAATTATTCAGGGCCGTTACGGGATAAATAACTGGTCGTTAACCAGTGGAAACCTGCTTTATGGTTCGATAATGTTTGTTGTCGGCTGTGGATTTTTATATTTAATCGACGCTTTGTTGATCTATAACAAGCTGTAGTCGCTACAGGTTTCTATAGTTCAACCTCTTTCTATGAATACATTACCCTCGCAAACAGAAAAATTAATTTCATAAATATTACCATTTATCATATATATAAAATCATAAGTTAATGTTAATTAGAGATTCAAGTGCCGCCCTCTGCATTTCATCATAGCCATGAATTAATAACAACTGTATAGTAAATTATAATTTCTGAATATTTTCTTGATTATTCATAAGTACAAGAGTAGAATTTCTCTTTCCCTACTCTGTGTAGAATTTTTATGACACCACCACGCACTAATTTGAAACAGGATATCGGAGAGATACAAACCCAAATCCTGTTTGCCGCCCTTGAGCGCTTTCAACAATACGGTTACGGCAAAACAACGATGGCTGAAATCGCCGCTGATTGCGGTATGTCCGCGTCCAATTTATATCGCTTCTTTGAGAACAAACAAGATATTGGTGCCGCATTAGCGACAGATTGTCTTGGTCAGCAACGAGCAGCAATAGAGATTATTGTAAATAATATTTCAACTAACGCTGGTAAACGTCTCGAAGAGTGTATTTTAGCCATGTTGCATCATACTCATCATCACTGCTCTCGTTTACCGCGACTCGTGGAAATGGTTGACGCAATTTGCGAACACCGCACAGATATTGTAATTTCCCATCGACGCTCAATAGCTGAATTATTTGAAGCGTTGTTGCGTCAAGGAGAGCAAAGCGGGGACTTTACGATCAACAATCTATCGGCAGCTGCTGAAGCAATATTGAGTGCAACCGTTATTTTTGACGCACCCCATTTTATGAAACTTCATTCACTTGAAGAATTTGAGATAATTGCCGGAAATCTGGCAACTTTACTAGTAAACGGACTTCAACGAAGAACCTAAAATAAGAGACACATCAAATGATACCTGACAGTTTTTCAAAAAAGTTTGGTCAATTCGTTACCCAGCGGCCCTGGATAATAATAGGGCTAACCATCTTGTGGGTGTTTGCTGCAACAAGCGGTGGACAATATCTATCATTCACCACCGACTATCGCGCATTTTTTAGCGATGAAAACCCACAGTTACTGGCCTTCGAAGAAGTCGAACGTACCTATACAAAATTCGACAATGTACTTTTTGTTGTCGCTCCAGAAAGTAAAGATATCTATAAATCTGAAACTCTTGAGGCAATCCAATTTCTCACCGAAGGATCCTGGCAGCTACCATATTCTATTCGCGTAGATTCTGTTACCAATTACCAGCACAGCTATGCAGAAGAAGATGATTTAATTGTTGAAGATCTTGTCTTTGATCCATCCGAGTTGAATGACGAAGATCTTAAACATATTAAAGAAACGGCAGAAGGTGAACCTCTGCTCTTTGGTCAACTGGTAAGTTATGAAGGTCACACTGCAGGCATAAATGTAACCATACAATTGCCGGGAATAAACGTAACTGAAGAAGTACCTGAAGTTGTTATAGTTACAAGGAAATTAGCCGCCGAATTTCGTAGTAAATATCCCGATCACCAGCTGTATGTTACCGGCGTCAATATGTTGAATAACGCTTTTTCCGAAGCGTCTCAGCGGGATATGTCGACTCTTATACCCCTTAGTTTTCTAGTTATCCTGGTGATGATCGGTCTAATATTACGTAAATGGACCGGTACATTTACAACGTTTTGGGTGATCATGTTAAGCATAATGGCGGCCATGGGAGCAGCAGGATGGATGGGCGTAAAATTAACACCTGCCAGTATTTCAGCGCCTATAATCATTCTAACGTTGGCGGTTGCAGATAGTGTTCACATCCTCACTAACTTCTTTCATAAGCTACGGCAGGGAAATAGCCGCATGGACTCAATGGTCGAAAGTCTACGTGTTAATTTTCAACCCGTTATGTTGACCAGCCTAACCACGGCGATTGGTTTTCTAAGTATGAATTTTAGTGATGCGCCGCCGTTCCGGGATTTAGGCAACATCTCGGCAATAGGGGTGGTAGCCGCGTTTATTTTATCCGTGACACTGCTGCCGGCCTTAATGGTTCTACTTCCGGCTCACAAGGGTAAAAAAGAAACGGAAACACCTGCCTTTCAAGGATTGGCTAATTTTGTCATTAAGAAGCAAAAACTGCTTTTTTATGGAGTAGGTGGCCTAATGGTTGCGACTGTCGCACTTATTCCACTCAACGAAATTAACGATCAATTTGTGGAATATTTTGATAAAAGCATACCGTTTCGAGTCGCTTCGGATTTCGCCAGTGAAAATCTAGTTGGTGTTTATCGTATTGAATACTCTTTGGACTCGGGGAACCCAGGCGGTATAAGTGATCCAGAGTACATGCAGAGGGTAGAGGACTTTGCTAACTGGTTCCGGGAACAGTCGGGTGTACTCCATGTAAGCACCTATACCGACATTATGAAACGCCTAAATCGCAATATGCACGGCGACGATGATGCGTACTATAAAATTCCTGAAAGTCGCGAACTAGCCGCTCAGTATCTTTTACTTTACGAAATGTCTCTTCCATACGGACTCGATCTTAATAATCGACTAAATGTTGATAAATCATCGGTACGATTGATTGTCAGCATAGAGAACTTATCAGTAAACGAAACACTGGCACTTGAGTCCCTAGCCCGAGGCTGGTTGCAAGACAATGCGCCAAGCATGAATACTGAAGGAACGGGCCCAAGCGTAATGTTCTCTCATATCACCCGACGTAATATATCGACAATGGTGTGGGGCACAATTTTCGCTCTAGCATTAATATCAATATTATTAATCTTCGCCCTACGTTCCTTCAAAATGGGCATGATTAGTCTTATTCCCAATATAGTGCCTATCCTAATGGGTTTTGGTCTTTGGGGCTTATTTGTAGGAGAAATCGGCTTGAGTCTTTCTGTTGTTGCCGGTATGACACTTGGTGTAGTCGTTGATGACACAGTACACTTTCTAAGTAAGTACCTTCGAGCGCGAAATGAACAAGGGCTCAGTCCTGAAGATTCCATACGCTATGCATTTTCTACCGTTGGCATGGCACTTTGGGTAACCACTATCGTCTTGGTCGCTGGATTTTTAATGCTCACTTTATCGAGTTTCAAAGTTAATGCCAGCATGGGACTAATGACCGCGGTTACCGTTGCAATCGCATTATTTGTCGATTTTCTATTTTTGCCGCCGTTACTTCTAAAGATTGAGGAAAAATCAAATGTATAAGTTAACACTATTATCGTTACTAATTGCGCTACCGTTCGGACTAGTACAAGCGCAAACCCCGGAAGAAAAAGGCCTGGCAATCGCTACAGAAATTGATGCCAGAGATCAGGGATGGCAAGACCAAACGTCGAACATGCAAATGATTCTCACCAATCGTCAAGGGCAAAGTAGTACACGTAAAATTCGTTTAAGCTCTCTGGAAGTTCCAGGTGATGGTGATAAGAGTATCTCAATTTTTGATGAACCGGCCGATGTTAAAGGCACAGCATTTTTAAGCCATACACATGCAGTAAAGCCAGATGATCAATGGCTTTATCTACCCGCACTAAAAAGGGTGAAAAGAATATCCTCATCCAACAAATCTGGTCCATTTATGGGCAGTGAATTTGCATACGAGGATATCGCTTCTCAGGAGGTTGCAAAATATACTTATAAATATCTGGGCGAAGAAGAAATCGATGGACGAAAAATGTTCATCAATGAACTCTATCCACAATATAAAAAATCCGGTTATACCCGTCAGGTTGCGTGGGTTGATCAGGAAAGATATGTTTTGCTCAAAGTTGAATTTTATGATCGCAAAAATACGCTACTAAAAACGCTAAATTTTGTCGACTATAATCAATACTTGGATAAGTATTGGAGACCCGATGAAATGCATATGGTTAATCATCAGACAGGCAAAAGCTCCAAATTGATATGGTCGGATTATACTTTTCAAAACGGTCTGAGTGATTCTGATTTTGAACGATCTATACTTCAGCGTCTTCGATAGGTTAGATAAATGATAGTCCCTAAAGTTATTTCGTTACTGGCTTTATTAGTTTACCCGATAACAGCATTTCCTGAATTTTCATACCGAGGGAATGCGGGACTTGAATTAAAATATTTTACTGCCGATCCTATAGTAGCGGATCAGACCGGAAATACGATTTCTGCCAGCATTGAGCCCGAGTTCTATTGGAGTTTTAATGATGCGGATAGTCTGGCATTTACGCCATTTCTGCGTGCCGATAGCGCAGATGATTCGCGCTCACACGGAGATATAAGAGAGTTGCTCTGGTTGCATGTTGGCGAAGGATGGGAGTTGCGAAGCGGTATTGGCAAGGTTTTTTGGGGCGTAACTGAATCGATTCATTTAGTCGATATTGTTAACCAAACGGACCTCGTTGAAAACCTGGATCAGGAAGACAAGCTCGGGCAACCTATGTTTTGGCTATCGGTGCCGAAGGATTGGGGAACCCTCGATTTATTTGCACTTCCCTATTTTCGTGAGCGAACATTTCCCGGTATTGAAGGCCGATTTAGAACCATACCAGTAGTTGATAAATCGCTGACAACCTATGAGTCAGTTGACGAAGAAAGCCATTTAGATTGGGCTATGCGATGGTCCCATTATGTTGGCTCCCTGGACTTTGGGATATCCGCATTTGACGGTACATCTCGAGATCCACAATTTATCCCCAAGATGTCTGATGGTGGGCAGATCGTACTAGCACCTCATTATCCTCAGATCCGGCAATATTCTGTGGATATCCAATCTGTTCTCGATGCGTGGTTACTAAAGCTCGAATACATCCATAGAGACTTTGATAGTGCAGATAGCTATAACGCAGCTGTTGGCGGCTTTGAATACACCTTCGGATCAATATTCGATCGTCGTGCGGACTTGGGAGTGATTATGGAATACCTATACGATAGTCGGGATGAAAATGGCGGACCATTTCAAGACGATTTATTTGCTGGGATTCGTATTGCTTTTAACGATATTCAAAGTACCGAGTTACTCACGGGCATTATTGGCGACCTGCATAATGGCGCTCGCCTATTTACGTTGGAAGCAGCCCGACGATTAGGTGATCGTTGGACAATGAAGTTAGAAGCTCGTGCTTTTTCATCCATACCAGATGATGACCCGCTATCCAGTCAACGGGAAGATGACTATGTGCAATTTAGTCTTGAGTACTTCTTTTAGATTTTTGCCATTTTAATTGATCCAGTTTGATATCTAAACAGTTCAAAAAATTGTATTTTTCGTTACAGCTAACAAGAATTTCTATGTATCATTACTGATAATACTATTCCTATCTGACTAGTTCCTTCGTATAATTTCACCTCTTTATTCGTTACTCCGGAGTTTTCTAATGACCAGGGTCACTCGTGACATGTACGATCAATATCTCGTTCCTAACTACTCGCCTGCAGCGGTAATACCTGTTCGCGGTGAGGGCTCACGTATATGGGATCAAGATGACCGCTGTTATATAGACTTCGCGGGCGGCATCGCTGTAAACGCATTAGGACACGCCCATCCAAAAGTTGTTTCAGCGTTGCAAACCCAAGCGCAGAAACTATGGCATTTAAGTAACGTGTTTACCAATGAGCCAGCGTTACGACTAGCCAAAAAATTATGTGACGCTACATTTGCGGAACAAGTATATTTTTGTAATTCAGGTGGTGAGGCAAATGAGGCAGCATTCAAACTTGCTCGTAGATATAGCTTTGATCAATTTGATAGTGATAAGAACCAAATTATTTCTTTTCATGACGCTTTTCACGGACGAACACTATTTACGGTTAGTGTGGGCGGCCAAGAGAAGTACACAGAGGGTTTTGGACCATTGCCAGGTGGCATTTCTCATTTACCATTTAATGACGTTGAAGCTCTGGGAAAAGCCATAAATAAAAACACCTGCGCTGTTGTAATCGAACCCGTGCAGGGCGAGGGTGGAGTAACGAGCGCCACTCCAGAGTTTCTTGCTGCTGCGCGACGACTATGTGATCAACATAACGCACTATTGATCTTCGATGAAGTGCAGTGTGGTATGGGTCGCACTGGAGATTTATATGCCTATCAAACATTTGCTGTTGTTCCAGATATTCTAACAACGGCAAAAGCATTAGGCTGCGGCTTTCCTATTGGTGCAATGCTCACAACTGAAAAGATTGCGAAAAGTCTGGCCGTCGGCACCCACGGTAGTACTTATGGTGGTAACCCGCTTGCCTGTGCAGTAGCAGAATCGGTTATCGATATCATCAATACATCGGAAGTATTGGAAGGTGTTGTAACCCGTCGTCAGACAATGGTGGATGGATTGAATACGATCAATTCGAAATACCCTATGTTCGAAGAAGTTCGCGGCGCTGGCTTGTTGATTGGCTGGGTACTTAATGATAAGTGGAAAGGCCGCTCGCGGGAAATTTTGAACCAATGCATGAGTAACGGTCTCATGTTGTTGGTAGCTGGACCCGACGTGGTTCGATTTGCACCATCATTAATTATTACCGATCAAGAAATAGCCGAAGGATTGCAGCTGCTCGAGCAGTCCATCAACCAGCTTTATGAAAACTCCTTAGCCGCGTAGAAAACTCGTAACCTTACAACCCGAAAAAATAAACAAGCCTGTTCGAGTTTTTAACCACCAACAGACAACATTGCGGGTCAATACGCTGTTGGTCAAACTTCAAACCGCAGCAGTGGTGCCGAAAAAACTTACCGGACTGTAACTGTGCTTCGGGATAAGCGTGCTCAGTGCCGCCGCACTATGTCCAAAGTGATTTAAGAGAATATCTCCAAAGATATTCCGATAATCAATGGTGTGCTGTAAATATCGACCGAACTGAAGTTGGTCTGTAGCTACTCCAGACCAACCTGCATCGTCAGTGTTGCAGTTCGAGATTGAGATTCACATTCTCATGAGTAATGGCATTAAGCTGTTTCCCTAATTCCCAATTTTTGGATTCAGGTTGCTCAATAGAAATACTGTAAGCGCCGAGTAAAGCGCCTACTTGCATTTTTGAGGTAGTAGTTTATCGACATCACCATAGCTGGTAATGTCAGGCAGTTTGCTAAAGACAGTTTTCAGGTATGCATACGGTTCCAGACCATTAGCCTTGGCGGTTTCTATTAAGCTATATAAGTTAGCACTGGCCTTAGCGCCTTGTACACTAGTAGAGAACATCCAG
>CAJQKF010000022.1 GCA_905478855.1 uncultured Gammaproteobacteria bacterium | reverse complement strand
TAGTATGAATCATGAGAGTTACCTTTAACGTTTTGTGTGATGTAAGCAATTACATCAAAACGGGTAACTCTCTTCTTTGCAACCTCTAATCATTGCAATGTGTCAGATTAGATCGAAACTTCTACAAGTAAAACGCTCAGTGGTTGGCTCTGTTTCTAGTATATATTTGAACCCGGCTGCATTAACATAACGGTAGGTTGACACCCACTGGGAACCTGGGAACTCCTGTGGAGTCCCTATTAATCCGCGGCCAATATTACTTGAATCCGCCATCTTTGAGCGTACCTGATAGGTCAAATATTACATGAATAAGAATTTTAAATGGTTTTCATTCCTGAAATGCTAAGCATTGAGGTAAATCATTACCATTGGAAGTTTTCTTTATCTAATGAGTCTATTTGATTCTCTAACGCCTTTAATTGCCTACGGAGTATTGCGGGGCGACGATTCATATAATCTTCGAGTTCTCTAATCTGTTTACCATAGCGGTTATCAAGCTCAGACGTATTCAGTTTCTTATAATAGTCGAGCATTTTAATAGCTTGCGGCGGACTCAGGCTACTATTAAGTAACGCTTCCATTTTATCACTCACCATCGTTCTGAAAGTTTTTGACTTCATATAGGTCGATGCATAAATTCTCTGTCGAACACACTCGGTCTTCCTTGGTAGCAACAATCTGAAGCCATATTTATCCGGTTCAATCCAAGCACGTCCTTCATGAAGCTTATAAAACGCGTGATCAAGATCCCAACTTAAGGTTGTTATCTTCTTTTTTCCATTCTCCGTGGTAATCAGTTCTGAACCCTGACAATAATCATCGTCACCTATGTAGGCGCTCAACATTATAGTATTGAGAACATTATCGGCAGAAAAGTATTTTAATAATATCTCCAGTGCTTCATCCCCTTTTGCTGTCTTTAGCTCTTTAACTATTTCGAATAAAGAAACCACAGAATTTTTACTATTTTTTCGTTTGTAAGTGAACAGTGTGAATTTTTTATCTTCAAGCCAATGTTCTATAGAACGCTCAGATTGCTGCTCCATGGCTAAATATAAACCTTTATGATCATCATTAACGGTTAAGTCAATGAGTGCGTGACGGGGAACGATTGCATTGACCACATCCCCCACATCGAGTGCTAGCGCATGAATAAATGGATTAAAATCTTCTGTGACATCCCCTCTCTTCACTAAATACGTATATTTAAAAACTAAATTTTTAAAATTAACTTTAGTTTTTGACCCCAAAAATGCCTCTGCATCTACTGTACTCTCCCCAAAGCTTTTCCTAGCGACGACCCTAAAGCTATCTATGTTTTTAGTCCTCGCTGGCCCACCACCATGATAACGCAACCCCACTCTTTGTTTAACAATTTCACTACGATTTCGAACACTAAGTAAAGCAGGACGCTCCCAATCGCGCCCTTTTTCCTTCTTGTTATCCAAAATTCCTTTGGGACCTCTTAAGCTCTCTTCTTCAGTATCGATAGTGACTCTAGGCAAGAGTTGACTATCAGCAATACTGGATTTAGCTTTCAGACGAGTACTTTTCCAATCAACATATCTGCAATAGCCTTTATGTTTCTTGCCGGGAAATGTGCCTTCGTATAATGAGCTACTAATCCCTTGTTCCAAAAGTTGAATTATCTGCGGCGACTTCTCGCTCAGCATCAATCCAGGAATAGAAGAGCCTCTGTCTTCGGTGCGCGATAAAACCGAATCGACCAGATTGCCCCTGGAGATAATAGCTTGTGACTTGCCATAACGACCGTCTATTTGTGCATCCAAAAGTTGAACTTCAGCAGTCGACTTAATCCAGTATTTTACAGTGACGTCCTGGCCTTTTTCAGCCCTAAACACTAAGCTATGATGTCCCTTTCCTTTCGTAAGAATATTTTTCTGTAAAAAGCTTCTCTTCTCGTCACCTTCTCCCGTCGAGACTTCAATATTTAGCATCGTTGTCGCTAAGGCCCGAGTACTAACTCTAAGTCTAAACTGATTTTGAAAATCAAATCCCTTGAGTTCTTCATCCTCTGCGCATAAACCCATTTGGCCAAGCTCATCACTATCGCTAGTGATGCCAATTAGTCCGGCGTCTAACAGAATATTTCCAAGCACTCCGTCTCGGACAAAAGCTTCGCTTAGTTCACCGCCTGCATAGGTTGCTTTAATATCGTTAATATAGAATTTTTCAATCGCTATGGTTATAGCAAAACAAATACCAACTACAGCAAAAAAATATTTCACTCGTCAAATCTTAATCAGATAAAAATAAGTTCTAAGTTGCACTATAGTTTAATTTCGCCGTTGGGAACTCCTCTGCTACAGTATCAAACATATTGACGAGCAATTTTTTGTCATTTCGAATTCTAAGCGTAATAAAAGCAACTTCTTCAAGTTGGTTGATCGCAACAATTTGACAATCCAGTTTTTTCTTATTTAACTCACGCACGACTTGTTCAGCTATCCTAGCGCTACTTTGTTCGGCCATTAATACTTCAATATGAAACATACCAAAACCAACATTCTCAGTATCAAAACCTTTCATTTTCCTCAAAATCAATAATGTTATAAAAACAATTACGTACAAAATCACGGCAAAAGATAAATTAAATGTTGCTATCGATAGAGCAAAGGCGATAAGCAATAGAATAAAACCAATTTCCTCTGGCTCTTTGATAGGCGTTCTAAAGCGCACGATTGACAAGGCTCCGAGTAAACCTAGCGACAAAGGCAATGAAAACTGCACGGTAAGGAAAATACAAGTGATCGCAGGCCCCATTAACGGGAAAGAGCGATATACTTTTGAACCAGTGGAGTTTTTATCAAAGAAAAACAAATATAGATAAGAACAAGCGATCGACATCACCACTGATGCCACCACCAAAAGCATATATCCAGCGTGAGAGATATTACGACTGTCCTCGGGTATGCTCGATAAAAGCGACTGAATTACTTCAAATGTGGTCATAATGGAATTTATTTATTGTTGGTAAGACTTAATTAATTTAACACTTTCATAATATTTTGAAAATGCGTCCTTCTGCAAGTAACCAGCAAGCGGATTTTGCAAAATAATCGGCACGTTTCGTTCAGGCCCTTTCACTTCTAAGACTGATTTATCTAATTGAAATTGTCGACCTGAAAGATTGAAATACGCATTAGATAGACCTTTGCAATTAATCGAAGTATCTAGAGATATCCGTGAATTAGAGAAAGGTTCGTAAAATCGATGCCTAAAATAAGTCACATAAATACTAGGAACTAGGTTAATTTTTAATAGTTCTGGACAAACGTCTTGAATCAACCGATTCAAATGTGTCGTCTGCTCAGCTGTCGATCCGGTGCGATCTAATTCAGCGAATTCCGCTCCTAGTTCTACTCGCAGTTTCTTGCGCTTTGACCCAATCTTATTTTTGATCTCCAAAACACGAACACTCGTATCTTTAGCATCCTTAAAAGACGAATACCAACGAACCCTCACTTTTGTTTTGAGGTAGTCGCTACTGGCTTTCTCCATAGCAAGATCCCAACCAAGAGTATCAAAATAAAGCGAATGAACCACATTCCCTGCGAATTCAGTGTCTTTCTTACACAGGACATTAAGTTGCTTTTTAATGTAGGCTTTGTCGGCCGGTAGAAAGACATATTTTACTTCATATTCAGAAGTGGACCCCGGTATCTTGATAGGTAGGATGGGCATTATTTTCATACAAAGTTAAGCAGCATCTGCGTTCCGAAGCATATCATATTTGGGTTTTTGCGACACGGTATTGTTTTAGTTTACGCTCTTTGTTGTAAAGATAACTACACCACTCTACTACTTAAATTTAGCGTGCACCATAAAGGCATAACTATGAAAGCGGTTTGCCGCCTAGACTAAGACCCTCCGACAACAACACCATTACGCGTGTGTTTCCAAGGGACTGCGCGGATTAGCCATGCATAGGTAGCGCCTGAATTGATACTCATTAATTTTTCACCTGAGAAATTATGCCTGCGCCGAGGGAACTGGCTTCCTAGCCGGTCTCGACACTCAGTTGAATGAAGAACTTCTGATTGAAGGTGTAGCGAGGGAGTTAGTCCGAACAGTGCAAGATGCTCGCAAGCAATCAGGTCTGGAAATATCCGACCGAATCAAACTACGTGTGCACGGAACCAGTCGCGTTACGAAATCTCTAGCCGCTTATCGCGACTATTTGATGAGTGAAACATTAGCCATTGAATGGGGTGACGATAATTTCGAAGGGGAGCATAGCGTTGAAAAGTCACTAGATGAGGATAACTGGACAATTCAGATGTCCAAACTCTAATTCGATATTTGTAATAATTAGGGTACGGGAAACAAACTCCGTACTCTGTTACATTTTATCCGGCCAACGCCAAGGTGGCTCATCCAGAATTTGCTGACCCACAATTTGGGTGCGGCCAAGATTTTTTACTAGTTCAATTCCCTGAGTTCCTGGATAACCATTCAACGCTGAAACCAGTCTATTTTTATGTGTAATCACCCAAATCTGCGTGGATCTACTTACCCGATGAATTAACCGAGAAAGCGCGGGCAAAAGATCCGGATGTAAACTTGTTTCTGGTTCATTTAAAACCATTAAAGAGGGTGGCCTAGGTGTTAACAATGCAGCAACTAGCAGTAAAAACCGCAAGGTTCCGTCGGAAAATTCTGTAGCCTTCAGAGGACGTAGCAGACCCTCCCCGCGGAGCTCAACAGTAAACCGTCCATCGTCCTGTCGTTGCATATTGACGTACGATCCAGGAAATGCATCGGCTATCGTTTCATCGAGCGCCTGATGATCTCCTATCTCGCGAATCGTCTGCAGTGCTGCCGCAAGATCTCGACCATCATGATGAAGCACTGGAGTCCGCGTACCAAGTTGGGCCATTCTAGAGGGGGCATCGTGATCAGTACGAAAGTAATCATAAAATCGCCAGCCATTAATTCGATCACGTAACTCCATCACTTCGGGCATATTGCGGGCATCACGAATAGAGGCGAAAATACTATCAAAACTAGTTAGATTCGTCGCAACAACTTCCCAACGTCGACCAACGCGAGACTTTACTATTCCACCAACTCTGTCAACCAATGCACTCGCAGGTCGATAGCATGCCCCTGACCAAATTACTTCTCTGTTGATCTGCGGATCGAATGTAAATGCAGAACTGGAAGGCTTGGGAAGACCAAAAATAACAGCATAACCAAATGTTTCGGATGAAAAACCAAGTCGCAGGCGAACGCGGTACTGGCGTGGCCCGCCTTGAACCTGAACATCCCCCCGCTCCATCGCCCGTGAAATCGTTTCCGGCCCAGCCCAAAAGCACGAGCCTAATCCCCCTTCATGGGCTAACGCATTAATCACACCGCCTTCAGCCGTCTCAGCCAACAAACGTAATGCTCTATAAAGATTAGATTTTCCAACACCGTTAGCACCCGTTATAACATTCAGAGACTCTAATCTAGTGGTTAAATCGAGTATTGAACGATAATTCTGAATAGCAAGGCTATTTAACATCGCGTATACATATTTAAAGCTTCACTTGATGATACTTGCATATCGAATGTACACCCTAATTAGACCCTCAAATATCCTACTAACAAGATGTCGCTTCATCATTTCTGAGTAATTACCCAGAGAAATAATTAAAACGCTAATTAAAAAATATAAAGCAGATCTAGAATAGTTATTTCCTTAACTCTTATCGTCGATCAAGGAGTCAGGATAAAAGGTTTTGTAATACCATTTGAAACGATTCTTAAGTGACTGTGTTATTCCGGGCAGTATCTGATGTTCTCGGGGTAGTACGACCTTTGAGTGTGTATTGTGTCGATACTTAAAACGATAGTAGCTGTCGCTTTCATGGGATGTGACAGACAGACAATCTGGATCAACTTTAAAATTTTCAACCCCCGATCGACGATAAATTTCTTCGAGGCCTTCCTGAAAATTATTCATCAAATATTCAAAAGGAACATACAGAATTTTATCCTGTATAGATTTTGAAGTTATCTGTTTAACGTATTCTATAGCGCTTAACGGTTGACCAACTATACCGCTACGACCGAATAGTCGATCAGCACGAACGAAAGGATTATGCGCATCCAGATGATCCGGAAAGTCTATTAATCGAGTTTTATCATGT
Source organism: uncultured Gammaproteobacteria bacterium (assembly GCA_905478855.1). Taxonomy (GTDB): domain Bacteria; phylum Pseudomonadota; class Gammaproteobacteria; order Arenicellales; family CAJQKF01; genus CAJQKF01. Next base: position 38,972 of record CAJQKF010000022.1, on the reverse strand, counting down.
TGTGCTTCAATAGACCCAAATATTTGCCCAAGGTCACGTACACAGACCAACACCAGATAATTTGGATGCAGAACTTCCAAAGTTTCTACCATCTGCAGCCAGCCACGATTTTTATCGACTATTACTGATTCTTTTGAATTAGAAAACCAACCGTCAATAAATCCCTTATACGCATTCTTTAATTGCTCGTAACTCTGCTCAAAGTCAATATCAAGTTGAGAAAGGAAAAACTCACTATCACTTATGCGATGTCGTATGTCGTTGAGTAATCCTGGTAACGGAGAACTACGCCCACTGCTATTAATCTGAGGATGTTGTGCTAATAATTGGCACAACAATGTGGACCCAGACCGAGGCAACCCAGCAACACAAATAAGTTTTCTATTATTTTGCATCGTATGAAAAAGAAAACCTAAACGGCTAAAAACAAGAGGTTACAAGAAAACCGGAAAATCCACATAACTTAATCACATTTTATCCAATGCCTGCGCAAGATCTGAAATAAGGTCATCCGACGATTCGATACCAACCGATAAGCGCAGAAGACTCTCGCCAATACCAAGCTCACGCCGTAACTCTTCGGGAACCGATGCGTGGGTCATTTGCTCAGGATGATTAATAAGCGATTCCACCCCCCCAAGACTTTCTGCAAGAGTGAAAATATTTAGTGCCTGGGTAAATCTGGTTGCGGCCTCAAGATCGCCATCGATATCGCAGCTGACTACACCGGAAAATCCACACATTTGGGATTTTGCCAGCTCATGTTGGGGATGGGCTGGTAAACCCGGATAATACGTAGCTCTAATCTTTGGATGTCCCTCAAGAAATTCGGCTACTGCTTGGGCATTCTTAGCGTGTTGAGCCATCCGTACCGCAAGAGTTTTAATACTTCGATGCAATAAAAACGATTCTATAGGACCGCTCACAGCGCCCGCCGCAAACTGTACATATCGCACTTTCTCAGCCCAGTTTTCGTTGTTAGTCATAACAGCCCCACCAATCAGATCCGAATGCCCCCCGATATACTTCGTTGTGCTGTGGGTAACTATATCCGCACCAAGGGCAAGTGGCTGCTGAAAAATTGGCGTCGCAAAAGTGTTATCAACGACAACAATCGCATCATTTTCATGAGCCAAAGCTGATAACGCCGAAATATCCATTACTTTCATCGTCGGATTAGTCGGAGACTCGATCCAAATCATCTTGGTGTTAGATCGAATACGAGTTTTTACAAACACCACATCAGATAAATCTATAAATTCAAACTCAATACCAAATTTACCAATCAAAGTTCGAAATAACCGACCACTACCACCGTAGACATCATTACAAACCAAAACATGATCTCCTGTTTCCAGGTTTTGCACGATTGCTTGCTCGGCAGCCAAACCCGATGAGAAGGCAATGGCATGGTCAGCATGTTCAAGAGCTGCCAGGGCTGTCTCCAAGGCATCCCGAGATGGATTGGTGCCTCGCGAATAGTCCCAGCCCTTGTGTACTCCGGGAGCCTCCTGCGCAAAGGTCGAGGTTTGATAAATTGGAGTCATTACGGCTCCTGTTTGCGGATCCGGCGTAGTTCCGGCATGAACGGCAGTTGTATATAATTTAGAATCTATCATTAATTAAACTTTTCACAGGACAAATAAAAATAATCGCTCCCTGAGTTACTCACTCGGACAACGTAAATGTAGGGAATATTTTACCCTTCAACAGCCTTCTTTGTGTAAGTTTTAAGAAAATTAGGTCAAAAGAAAACTCTATTTAGGTGACTGCTCAACGCTTTTTTATGGCCTTACGTAAGTTTATCCTTGTTCTTGTGACTCCATAATGCGGACAAAACCGGCCCGTACAATAGTGACTCCTTCAACCAACAACAGTATATTCCCCGACTGCCTTTTTATAGCGTCCATAGTATTACCACATGCGCTCAAGTTAATCTCCGATAAAGCCAGATCTGGTATTCAACTTGATTGATCACTTTTAGGCGTTAGCATACTCAACTCCGGCCCATAGGCCACAATTTCAATCTCAACGTTATCGTGACCGAATGCCTTTTGCACGTTAACAGCGTTATTTAACGCAACACGCTGTGCTACCGAATCTGCGGAGGACACCTGTATCACTAGTTTGTGAGGTTTTTCAAATTAGGCAAGTGCCATCGACGAAAAGACTATCAACAAGACAGCACTAACATGCTTAACTACACTGATTATTGACCTTTTCATAAAACTAAATTCCAAGTTGAAGTAAAAATTAGAATCAGATATTCCCTATCCGACTAATATCCTATACGCTTGGCACACGTTTTACGATATCTTTAAACCTTAATATTTGCGATTTAGCATGGTAAGCACTTGCCGTACCAATATCACCTGCTAAACTCCGCGTTTTAAAAAACCACTCTAGCGAGGAGCACATGTCACGACCATTCATCTTTACGTCAGAATCTGTTTCTGAGGGGCACCCTGATAAAATGGCTGATCAGATCTCTGACGCCGTACTCGATGCACTACTAACGCAAGACCCGTCCTCTCGGGTTGCCTGCGAAACCATGATTAACACCGGCATGGTTGTGCTTTCCGGCGAAATAACAACTAAGGCGCAAATCGATGCTCCAGAAATCGTTCGTAAAACCGTGAACGAAATTGGGTATAACTCTTCGGAAATGGGCTTTGATTCATCGAGTTGCGCGGTAATTGTGTCGTTAGACAAACAGTCTCCGGATATCGCTCAAGGTGTGAACGAAGGCGAAGGCGTAGATCTCGATCAAGGCGCTGGAGACCAAGGTCTGATGTTTGGTTACGCATGCAATGAAACCGATGTTCTCATGCCCTTCCCAATCACCTATGCGCACCGCCTTGTTAAACGACAGTCGGAAGCTCGAAAGGCTGGAACACTAGCTTGGCTTCGTCCGGATGCCAAGTCTCAGGTAAGTGTACGTTATGAAGACGGCCAACCTGTTTCTGTTGACACCGTAGTGCTATCGACCCAGCACGATCCCGACGTTAGTCATGAGCAACTAACAGAAGCGATCATTGAAGAAGTTATTAAGCCAATTATACCGGAACATATGATCACATCTGCTACGCGATACTTGGTTAATCCTACAGGACGTTTCGTAATTGGTGGCCCGGTTGGTGATTGTGGTTTAACCGGTCGAAAAATTATTGTGGACACTTACGGCGGTTCTGCCCACCATGGTGGCGGTGCTTTCTCCGGAAAGGATCCGTCCAAAGTGGATCGGTCTGCGGCCTATGCCGGCCGTTATGTAGCAAAGAATATAGTCGCAGCGGGACTTGCAGATAAATGTGAAGTACAGGTAGCTTATGCAATCGGTGTGGCACAACCAGTATCACTAATGGTGAACACGTTCGGAACAAATAAGATAGAAGAGTCACGCATCGAAGAACTCGTCAATGCTCATTTCGATTTGCGACCCAAAGCAATCATCCAAACTTTGAATTTATTACGCCCTATTTACAGAAATAGCGCTGCCTACGGCCATTTTGGACGTACTGAAGCCGAATTTACTTGGGAGCACACCGATAAGGCCGATGCGATACGCGCGGATGCCGGACTTTAATTTCTCGCAATAAATGATGTAAATCCGAAAGTAAAACAGGTAAACTACTGGCCGTTCATCCTCTGAACAATTCCGTTGTCATACGACAACCACACAACCGAGAAGCGCTGCAACGGGCTGTTATGCTCGCCAGGCTCGTGCGTGTGAGCGAACCAACGGCGCTTGCATTACCTTAATGAGGAAAAATCATGAGTAATGTAGCTTCGGCAACGAAATCATCTACTAACTTATCTGAAGACTATCTGGTCGCTGACATATCACTGGCAGACTGGGGCCGCAAAGAAATCAACATTGCGGAAACCGAAATGCCTGGTTTGATGGCTACCCGTGAAAAGCACGGCGCCGACCAACCACTAAAAGGTGCAAGAATCGCGGGTAGTCTGCACATGACCATTCAAACCGCAGTTCTTATCGAAACGCTTACCGCACTTGGTGCAGAGGTTCGATGGGCATCGTGCAATATATTCTCTACGCAAGATCACGCGGCTGCGGCTATGGCAGCTGTTGGTATACCTGTTTTCGCATTTAAAGGTGAAAACTTAGAGGAGTACTGGGAGTATTGCCATAATATTATGGATTGGCACGATGGTGGCACACCAAATATGATTCTTGATGATGGTGGTGATGCTACCATGTTAATAATCTTAGGTTCAAAGGCTGAGTCTGATCTTTCCGTGCTGGATAATCCTAGCAGTGAAGAAGAGACCGTCTTATTTAGTCAAATTCGTAAACGGGTAGCATCTCGGCCGGGTTGGTATTCAAACATTCTGAAGAACATTCAAGGCGTAACCGAGGAAACCACAACGGGTGTCCACCGACTGTATCAAATGCAAGAACGCGGAGATTTGCCTTTCCCAGCAATAAACGTTAACGACTCTGTTACCAAGAGCAAGTTCGATAATCTATATGGTTGTCGCGAGTCTTTGGTTGACGGCATCAAGCGCGCAACCGACGTAATGATCGCTGGAAAAATTGCGCTGGTACTGGGCTATGGCGATGTAGGTAAAGGTAGCGCACAATCTCTTGCAGGCCTGGGTGCCACTGTATGGGTGACAGAAATTGATCCGATTTGTGCGTTGCAGGCTGCCATGGAAGGATTCCGTGTGGTTCGTATGGACGAAGTAGCGGACCAAGTTGACATATTTGTTACTGCTACCGGTAATTTCAACGTAATTACCGCTGACCATATGAGCCGGATGAAGAATCAATCCATCGTTTGTAACATTGGTCATTTTGATAACGAAATCGATGTGGCGGGCTTGAAGGGCTGTACTTGGGAAAATATCAAACCACAAGTTGATCACCTCATCTTCCCGGATGGTAAGCGTATTATTCTTCTAGCTGAAGGACGTTTGGTAAATCTTGGTTGTGGCACCGGCCACCCTAGCTTCGTTATGTCAAACTCATTCACCAACCAAACGCTTGCTCAAATGGAGCTTTGGAACAATGGTGATAGCTACCAGAAAGAAGTGTATACACTACCGAAACGGCTTGATGAAGAAGTGGCTAGACTTCATCTCGAGAAAATCGGCGCAAGACTAACCGAACTCACTGAAAAACAATCGAGTTACATTAGTATTCCTGTCGACGGTCCTTACAAACCCGAGCACTACCGGTACTAAAAATTTTAGCGAGTTGTTAAGAAAAGGCGCCACTCAGTTGGCGCCTTTTTTTGTCGAGTTCTGCACTATATTTTAAAGAAGCACTCTTTCGATCTTGGAAATCGAATCTTTCAAAATTAATTTTTGTTTTTTTAGCGTATTAACAGCACTCTCATCCAAATGACGCTTGCGTTGCAGGTGACTTAATTGTTCCTCTAATTGCTGGTGCGCAGCTAGCATTACAGAAACGCGACTTCTAAGCTCCGGAGCTGATACTTCTGTCATAATACCTCCTGTGAAATTGAAATATTAAACATCACACCCATCATGAAAAACTATTTCGATGAAAAATATTATGTATATAAATAAATCATAATACGGTGTAACAGTAATCCTACACCCTTGGCGAATCAAGATCACCCGGATTTTTCAAGTAACCACTCAAATACTATTTATAATGACATTAACACTACCAAAGAGCGCCAGAAAAATTCAACAAGCCATTGAACAACAAGGTTTTGATTTTCAAGTTATTGAACTACCCGAATCAACCAGAAGCGCTCAAGAGGCAGCAAATGCAATTGGTTGCGATCTTGGACAGATCGTTAAGTCTCTGGTATTTAAGGAAAAGAATACCGAAATAGGTGTTATCGTACTGGCGTCAGGTGTAAATCAAGTAGACGCGGCTAAACTCATGGCTTACGGCAGTGGCGAATTAGACATGGCAACTGCAAGTTTTGTAAAACAGCATACTGGTTTTACCATAGGAGGGGTTCCTCCGTTTGGGCATACTTCAGACATGCAAACCTACATTGATCAAGACCTCCTACAATATGACTTCGTATGGGCCGCTGCGGGCACACCTCATACTGTATTTCAACTGGACCCAGCAATCTTAGTAGCCGTAACGCAAGGAATCTTATGCGAAATTCGAACAGACTAACAACAGTGGTAAAACAGACATGCAAACTTGGGAAATAATCGTACTATTACTTATGGCTGGCGGAGTTACCTATTTCTTTTTTCCGGGTATAAAAACCATGTTAAAGCAGAGTGAGGAAGCAGAAAAAGACTGGCCGGCTGTATTAATTCCACTAGGCCTTGTTGTGTTATTTATTATGCTTTTAATCAGTCTTGTTTAATAACATTCTTACTCAGCCATCTTGGCCAAACTTTACTATTAACACTCGCCTAAAAACCACATGAATCTCTGAGCGTGAAGAAAACGATTTTATATATAAATCATGGTGATCAACATGAAGACCGTGTATCACGAATACTCGGTGATCTTGGTTTCGATGGAGTATGGATTAATCCACGTCGGGAAATGACCTTGCCAGAAGAATTAGATGCTTTCTGTGCCGTCGTTGTGTACGGCGGAGAACATAGCGTGAACGATAACAACCGCCAAGTTCTTGCCGAACAACAGTGGATTAATCGGTGGGTTAGCGCAAGCCGACCCTACTTAGGACTGTGTCTAGGTGCTCAGTTCCTAGCCCGGGCACTTGGCGCCGAGGTAAAACATCACCCTGAACATTTGGTTGAGACCGGCTATATAAGGGTAGAACCTGCGATTAAAGCAGACGATCTCATCACACACCCCATGCATGTCTATCACTGGCATAATGAAGGCTTTGATTTACCTCCAGACTGTGAAAGGCTTGCATGCAGCGTTCGCTATCCTAATCAAGCCTTTCGTTATCGGCCACATATACTAGGATTTCAATTTCATCCCGAAGTCACACCCGCTATTATGTATCACTGGTTTAACGATGGTGGACACGATTTAGTGCGTCGAACCTCTACTAGACCCGAACGACAACTCCGCGATGCCAAACGTTTTGATCCAGCGATTGAAAACTGGACACAAGAAATGCTAAAGAACTGGGCAGCCAACTTTTAACATACCGCAAATAAGAAACACCTATGGATAATAGTTCCAACATACCAAGCGCAATAAAACGGGTAGATTATAAAACTCCAAGATTTACTATTCCTTTCGTTGAACTGGTCTTTGACCTCGACTCACGTGCCACACGTATTCGAAGTACTCTCACAGTAAATCGCGCAGGGGATCACAACGAACCGCTGGTATTAGACGGTGACAGTCTTTCGACAATTTCCGTTTCTATAGACGGAAAACCACTGGATAAAGACTCCTATGAAATCACCGAAAAGACCTTAACATTACAGGTTCCAAATCAATGCACAGTAGAAACTATTTGCATTATCGCCCCAGACGCGAATACCACTCTAAACGGACTGTATCGATCAAGTGATATTTACTGCACGCAGTGCGAACCAGAAGGATTTAGACGGATCACCTGGTTTCCGGATCGTCCTGATGTTTTGTCGGTTTATACTGTAACTATAAATGCAGACCAGTCGTCGTGCCCTAAACTATTATCCAACGGCAATCGCATTGACTATCAACAACACGACAACAATACCCATAGCGCTACGTGGAACGACCCATGGCCCAAACCAAGTTATCTTTTTGCCCTGGTAGCAGGAGACTTAGGATGCCTTCAGGATAGTTTTACGACGTGTTCTGGTCGAAAGGTCAATTTGGAAATCTATGCGGAACACCATAATATGGACCAGTGCGATCACGCGATGGCATCACTTAAACACTCAATGGAATGGGATGAAGCGGTTTATGGTCGCGAATATGACCTTGATACTTTTATGATTGTTGCAGTCGATGACTTCAATATGGGCGCAATGGAAAATAAAGGCTTAAATGTTTTCAACTCTAAATATGTTCTCGCACGCCAAGCCACGGCCACAGACAGTGATTTTGAACATATAGAAGGCGTAATTGGTCACGAGTACTTTCACAATTGGTCGGGTAACCGGGTAACCTGTCGAGACTGGTTCCAGCTTAGTCTGAAAGAAGGCTTTACCGTGTTCAGAGATCAGGAATTTAGTGCTGATCGTGGTTCGCGGAGTGTTAAGCGGATTAGTGATGTTAACGTTTTACGATCTCACCAATTTCCTGAGGACAACGGCCCGATGGCCCATTCAGTGCGTCCCGACTCGTATGTGGAAATCAACAATTTCTACACCGTAACCATATACGAAAAAGGAGCAGAGGTTGTTCGCATGCTCTATAACCTTCTTGGCGCAAAAATGTTCCGCAAAGGTTGTGATTTATACTTTGAACGTCATGACGGTGAGGCGGTTACAACCGATGATTTCGTAATTGCACATGAACACACTTCCGGACGCAATTTACAGCAGTTTCGTCTTTGGTACAGTCAAGCCGGTACACCACGAGTAAAAATAGAAACGGATTATGATCAACCCAATCAACATCTAACTATTTCCATGCATCAACATATACCGGACACGCCGGATCAAACCGACAAAGAACCGATGCATATACCCGTTAAAACGGCGCTGTTCTCAACTAGCGGAGAAGTCGTGCTTAGTCAAATCAATGAAAATACCAGTGCTCAACATGAACATTTGTTCGAGTTGACGGAAAAAACACAGAAATTCGAGTTATTTAACGTAACGCAACCTGTGGTGGCTTCCTATCTCCGGGGCTTTTCCGCACCGGTTAAACTTTCTACGGATCATGCAGAAGACCAACTAGCTGTGCTGCTGTCTGCAGACAATGATGATTTTAATCGTTGGGATGCGGGGCAGAAATTAGCAATGAATGCGATTATATTGGCAATTGATACGTTAAAGAGCGGCGATGAACCAATCTTTCAAGAACACTACTTACACGCATACGAAAAGCTCCTAAATAGCGATATCGAAGATTTGCACTTCCACGCCCAAGCATTACAGTTACCTAGCCACACATTGATTGCAGAAGAATGCAAGAAAATTAACCCAGCACGTATTTTTGTTGCTAGAAATTCACTGGAAAACCATCTAGCAACTCGGCTTAAGGATAGTTTCATTAACCGCTATCATTCACTAAAAGTCGAGCAGCCTTACGGATTTACAGTTGAACAAAGCGGTCGCCGCGCACTTCGTAACTGTTTGTTAGGTTTTATTATGGCGGCAGATAACCAACTCGGCGATGAACTGTGTACAATTCAATTCGGTGAAAGTGATAATATGACTGACCGTATGGCAGCACTATCAATTTTATGCGAACGGAATACTGAGCATACCGAACATGCTTTAAATGACTTTTACAACGAGTGGAGTCATCAACCTCTCATCGTTGATAAATGGCTGAGTGTCCAGGCTCGTTCAACAAGGTTAGCAACTATCGAGCGTATGAATGCGCTTCTCAAGCATCCCGCCTATAATAACGAGAACCCGAACAAGGTTCGCTCACTCATAGGCGTATTTAGTCATGGCAATCCAATAGGGTTTCACGACATCAGCGGCGAGGGGTATGAATTTGTTCATAATCAGATTATTGCTCTGGACAAAATTAACCCGCAAATTGCTGCACGCCTTGCAGGTGCTTTTAATCACTGGCGTCGTTATGCGGAACCTTGGAGTAGCATTATGAAAGATAGTCTAACTGAAATTCAGAACGTACATTCGTTATCGCGTGATGTATCAGAAATAGTTAATCGCGCTTTAGGCTGATGACTAAAGAAAAATCTATTCGACCGCAATCGTCAAAACAAGAGATTGGATCCTTTTTAGACAAGATAAAAAACACAAGCTTACAAAGAAGCGAAGGTTACGGTCGTCTATTGTTCGCCATTGATGCAACAGCAAGCAGGGAAAAAGTTTGGGATCAGGCAATGAGTGTGCAAAACGAAATGTTCCTTGAAGCATCTGGGGTAGGAAAGCTCGAAGTAAAGCTGGCTTACTACAGAGGATTTATGGAATGCTTCAGTTTACCTTGGTCACGGAACGGTATCGACCTAATGCAAAAGATGTCCAGGATACGCTGCGCCGCCGGAACCACACAAATTGCTCGAATATTGAAACTCGCACTTATTGAACAACAAAAACAACCGATTAACGGCGTTGTTTTCGTTGGTGATGCCATGGAAGAAAATTGCGACAAGCTGGCAAATTTGGCAGGGCGTCTAGGTCTTCTTGGCGTACCTATATTTGTTTTTCAAGATGGTTATGATCAAACCGCGGAAAAAACTTTTCGGGAAATCGCTCGACTAAGCAAAGGAGTATGGTGTCGCTTCGACGGTAATAGCGCTAAACAATTGCGGGACTTGTTGTGTGGTGTCGCTATTTTCGCCAGTGGTGGTCGAGCAGCATTAAAAGCTTTTAGTCAAAATCGAAGCGAAATTGTTAAACTTCTTACACAACAGTTATAGTTTTATTCTATGGGCATACGCTTTCTTCTTCTAATTACAGCGCTTCTAGCCTTGATGTTTCTTGCATCTTGGCTACGCACTGCGACTCCCAAGCAACGCGTCCATATGTTGAGGAATATTGCTATCTACGGCATCGGTACTGCGCTGCTCATACTGGTAATGACAGGAAGGGTGCATTGGGTTTTCGCCTTAGTGGGTGCAGCTGCACCTTGGATTCAACGTGGCATGATGGCCATGCGTGCATGGAATACATTTAAAGCATTTGGCGGCCCATCTAAAGGCAAACAATCTACAGTAAATACAACGTATCTCAACATGACGCTCGATCATGACACCGGTGCTATCGACGGTGAAATACTTACAGGGGCATTCTCGGGAAGCAAACTCTCTGAGCTCGATCTCGAACAACTACTCAAATTATTGCAAGATTGTCATCAAAAAGATAATCAATCGCTACCCCTAATTGAAGCCTATTTAGATAAAAAGTATGGCACCGAGTGGCGTGGAGATGAAGAACCAACATACAAAAGTACTGACTCAACAACAAATGCCATGACACCTAACGAGGCCCTTTCTATCCTAGGGTTAGAGCAAGGCGCCAGTGTTAAGGATATAAAAAAGGCTCATCGCACCCTAATGCAAAAGATGCACCCAGACCGGGGTGGATCCGAATTTCTCGCCGCTCGTATCAATCAGGCACGTGACTTGCTACTTGGCGATTAATTGGGCAAAATAATTTATTGTGGCCGACTAGTCACACTTTCGATTCGCAAAAAGGAGCTCATTTCATGTTTAATAACCCCCGACGATTTGGTTTAATTCTATCTTTATTAGCCGCCTCAGTAATTGCAGTACCGTCTTATGCAGCAGATGACGATGCGATTGGTAAAGCTATAAAAGGCCGACAGGCTGGTTTTCAACTATACAGCTTTTATGCCGGACAATTGTTTGCGATGGCGAAAGGCGAAATGGACTATAACTCGGAATTAGCTGCAACCCTCGCTAGCAATTTATCATCTGTTGCTAATTTGAATAATGGAATGATGTGGTTACCTAAATCAGATAACGTTGCACGGGCCGGTGACACCCGTGCTAAGCCAGAAATTTGGGCTTCCGATTCTGATATTGGAGCCAAAGCAGCAGCAATGAAAGACGCCTCAGCTGCACTAGCTAGCGTCGCAGGTGAGGGACTTGATGCATTAAGATCAAAAATTGGTGATGTTGGTAAATCATGCAAAGGTTGCCACGATAATTTTCGCGCAAAAGACTTTTAAAGCCTCCATTTAAGAACTCAGGGGTAGACAGGATTCCAATAAAATTGTTTAAGTCGGAGCTTAATACTTAACTCCATATGTATACTGAGAAACAAGTCTGGGATCCACTAACCCGAGTCTGCCATATACTGCTGATTTTGACCGTTGTCGGCGGGTGGTTAATTGGAGAGTTCAGAACCTTTAGTATCATGCAATGGCACTTCTATTGCGGCTATGCAACGGGCGGACTGGTACTGTTTAGAATAATTCGCGGCTTTAGTGGGCCAACTGAAATTCGATTTTCCTCTCTGCTACACTCGCCCCATAATATTCTCCGTTATGCAGCAACGTTAACAAATAAACAACCAAGCGGAACCCCCGGACACAATCCGCTTGGATCACTCTTTATTCTGCTAATCGTGGCTGCATTAGCCGGTCAAGTAGTGACTGGTTTATTCTCTAAGGATGACGCATTATTTTTCTCTGGGCCGTTAGCGTCCTTTGTATCCGAGAGTACTGTCCTCAGCGTAACGTCTCTACATAATTTAAACTCCACCGTAATTCTTGTACTCGTTGGAGTTCATGTAACGGCAATACTGTTCTATTGGGTGTGGAAGAAAGAAAATCTAATAAAACCAATGATTACCGGTAAGAAAAAATAAAAGATTTATCGTAGACCATGTTAAGACCTACCGGACATGCTTTAAGATTTCATAGTGAGAGCAAACTAACCAAAATAACGCGACGAGTAAAAACTTTAGCGATTATGCCAGCCGCTAACTATTTCAGTTAGAGCATCTAACCCATCTGTTAGGGCGGCTGGACCAGGCTGTAGAATTATCGCCGATTTTATTTCGAACACCTGTTGATCCCGAACCGCTGGTACATCCTGCCAACCCACCCGCTCTTTCACCGATTGAGGGCGAAATCGTCTCCCGCACCATGAGCCAATAATAATGTCCGGCATTCGTCTCGCCACCTCCAACGGATCGGCAACAATCCGATCTTTACCTAATGCCTGACCCGCTTTCTCAGGGAAACAATCGGTTCCACCGGCAATATTCACTAATTCTGAAACCCAACGTATACCTGTAATAATAGGCTCATACCATTCTTCAAAATAGACCTTGGGTCGAACAGAAAAAACGCTCATTCGATTAGCTATAACTTCCACCCGTCGCTCAAGCTGCGCAACAAGATCGTCGGTTTTTTGCACCGCGCCAACTAAATACCCCAGTCGTTTAATCATATCCAGAATATCATTCACTGACCGGTGATTAAATATATGTACCTCTATTCCCTGGGCTATCAACTCCCTGGCGATATCTGCTTGAAGATCTGAAAACCCCAAGACCAAGTCCGGCTTCAAATTCAGAATCTTATCGATTTTTGCAGAAGTGAATGCCGAAACCTTCGGCTTTTCTTTTCGCGCCTGTGGCGGTCTTACCGTAAACCCGGATATACCCACAATACGATGATCCTCACCTAGCAAATATAGGGTCTCTACAGTTTCCTCAGTCATGCACACAATTCTTTTGGGAAATCGATCCGTATTCATATTCAAACCATCTGTTCAATTAGGGTTTTAAGAATTGCGCCACATTCTCCCGTAATTTTTAAACTGGCAAGTTCATCACCGCGGGTTTTCCCATAGCCGATAATTACGACAGGCTTTCCATTTTTTGCTGCATATCTACAAAACCGAAACCCGGAATAAACCATTAAAGAAGAACCTACAACCAATAACATCTCACTTTCATCAACGCACGCGAATGCGTGAGTTACAACGTCTTTAGGCACCGACTCACCAAAGAAAACCACATCTGGCTTCAACACTCCGCCACAACTCGAACACGGTATTATTTTTAGTTCTATATTTGGGTCGAATATATGGGAATCACCATCGGGTGCACGATTAAATTTGGCATCATATGTAGTTTCTAACCAATCACGATACTGGCTATTAACATCGAGCATATTTTTCTGATAATCATCACGAGAAACTTCTGTATCGCATTGAATACATCTAACCAAATCAAGTCTGCCGTGCAGGTCTATAACATTTTCGTGCCCGGCTTTTTGATGCAGTCGATCGACGTTCTGGGTAATCAAAGTCGACAAAACACCCATACGCTCTAACTCTACGAGTGCCTCGTGTGATGAATTTGGAATCGCCTTACCGAAACTATTCCATCCGGCTAGACTTCGTTTCCAATAACGCTGTCTGTTCTCGTCATTTGCGATAAAGTTAGAAAATTGCATAGGTTGTGCATTTTTCCAATTGCCGTCTTGATCTCGATAATCAGGAATACCAGATGAAGTACTGCAGCCTGCTCCAGTTAGAACAACTAAAGATCGTAAGTTGGTTAGTAAACTAGCAAGACGGTCAATAGCTAAAGTGGAATTTACCAAGTGGAGTCGACTAGTGAGTTAAATCCAATGGTATATAAACCCCACGCTCAGTCTCAAAAAGCCAGCTTTCAAGGTCTGGGTGAGTAATGGGTTCACCGGTTATGTCTACTTCGAGATTTTGCTCAGAAACATAGGCGATATAGCTGGTTTCATTATTTTCTGCGAACAGGTGATAGAACGGTTGATCTTTTCGAGGCCGGATTTTTTCCGGTATAGCCTCATACCATTCATCGCTATTCTCGAACTGCGGGTCGACATCATAGATAACACCGCGGAACGAAAAAAAGCGATGTTTAACTACCTGACCAATATTAAATTTTGCCTGTGGTATTGCACTCATAACTAAAAAACTTATTGCCCGTATATTCCAATAGTATAAAAATCCCTGCTAAAGGTCGAACTCTATCACTTTCAACATCAAGAGGGTAATATTCTAAAACGCTTTACGAAAATCAAAATCATGAAGCTAAATCGAATGCCGACTGGCAGAACCCGCTTTCTGGCGCCGCCTATAAGGTACTCCACAAAAATCGGACCGAAGCCCCCTATTCAAGCGCTTTCAATGACGAACAACGGGACGGAAATTTCGCTTGTCCAGGTTGTGGAAATATACTGTTCGAATCTACAAGTAAGTTCGACAGCGGTACCGGCTGGCCAAGTTTCTATATGCCTGTGAATGGCAGTATCGAGACCAAAAAAGACTTTAGGATTATTGTTCCCAGAACCGAATATCATTGTGCCAGCTGTGGTGGTCATCAAGGCCATGTATTTAGCGACGGACCGACACCCACATGTAAACGGTCCTGCAACAACGGCGTAGCATTAACATTTAAACCGAAAGAAAATGGGTAAATCAAACAACATTCTTATGGAAAACCTTGAGAACATGGACCTTGCTCGTGAACTATTTCGTGAATATCAAGACTTTTTGAATGAGGATTTATGTTTTCAAAATTTTGAAGCTGAGCTGACAACTCTACCTGGTAAATACACTCGCCCTGACGGAGAAATACTGCTTGCAACAGTGAATAAAGAAATTGCCGGAATAGTCGCACGACGACGCATCGACGCAGATCGATGCGAAATGAAACGACTATATATTCGACCGCAGTTTCGTGGTTTAGGTATCGGCAGAAATCTGGCAGAACTATGCGTCAAAAATGCCAAACAGGATAGAGAGAGACCCTGCTTGAGGATCGATGCCCGCATACAATGACGTGATACCTTCTTTAGTTGATACATCTGCTCCACATATCTGGGCCGAACCAGCTTGTTCAGTAACACTTTGGCAAACCTTAAGAGCGGCTGAGTTATTAAGCCCATAATTAATAAATACCAAATAACCCTGTTGCACTAGGAGTATTGTGCTTGCCGCATCAATACTCCAGCTTGCACCAGTAACTAATGCAATCGGCAAACTAGTCGACATTTCTCGAATACTCATGAACGGTATCAACTAAAACCTTCACATGTTCTGGATTTATATCCGGCAGAATGCCATGGCCAAGATTAAACACATGGCGTCCTGATGTGCCAAAATCATCTAATACCGCCTTAACTTCTTTGCGAATCGCATCCGGCCTTGCATACAGAACGGTAGGGTCCATATTCCCTTGAAGCGTGACATTCTCGCCCACACGTTTTCGCACATCGGCTAAAGAACTTGTCCAGTCCAGACCAATACCATCACAACCGGTTTTCACTATCGACTCAACCCACTGTCCACCACCCTTGGTAAATAAGGTAACCGGAATGGTGCGACCATCAGAGCTGCGCTGCAAACCATCAACAATTTGTTGCATGTAACGCAATGAAAACTCTTGGTATGCCCGAACTCCCAAACTTCCACCCCAGCTATCAAATATCATTACCGCATCCACGCCTGCTGCTATTTGTGCATTTAAGTAGTCGGTAACGGCTTTCGCAGTTATTGATAGCAACTTGTGGGCGCTTTGCGGATCATCGTAAATTAAACCCTTTGTCAGAGCATAAGTTTTACTACTACCGCCTTCAATCATATAGGTTGCCAATGTCCATGGACTACCTGCAAAACCGATTAAAGGAACAGTGTTATCAAGTGCGGGTTTAATCGTGCGAACCGCATCCATAACATAGCGTAACTCACCTTCAGGGTCTGGCACGAAAAGACGGTCAATATCAGCTTTTGTCCGAACAGGTCGGGAAAATTTTGGCCCAATGCCTTCGTTTAAACTTAGGCCTAGACCCATCGCATCAGGAATTGTCAAAATATCGGAAAAAAGTATCGCCGCATCCAGATCAAAGCGTCTCAATGGCTGTAATGTCACTTCACATGCAAGCTCAGGGTTTCGGCATAGATCTAAAAAACTTCCTGCCTGTTCCCGCGTTTTTCTGTATTCAGGAAGGTAACGCCCAGCCTGGCGCATGATCCAAACAGGTGTGTAATCTGTTTTCTCACCACGCAATGCGCGCAGAAAATTATCATTCTTTATCAAAACAAGTACCTGAAATTATGGTTTTCAGCTTAAAGCGTTTTCAATTTGCGTTTGGATTTCTGCCGCAGCCTGAGCTGGATTCTCCGCATCCCGGATAGGTCGCCCGACTACAATATAGTCTGCGCCGTTCGAAAAAGCTTGCGGCACTGTAACCATACGCTTTTGATCATCTTCTCGATTATCCACAGGTCGAATACCGGGAGAAACAATCAGTAATTTATCACCGACAGCGTTTCTAATTGCAGCTGCTTCTTGACCCGACGCAACAACACCGGCGCAACCATTCTCAACCGCCCGTTTCGCTCTAGACAAAACCAATTGCTCTACATCACACTGAAACCCAAGATCATCAAGATCTCCACGGTCTAAGCTGGTTAATACAGTTACAGCCAGTATATCAACATCGTCTGCGGCTTCTGCCGCAGCCTGCATCATAGAGTCGTTACCATGGACAGTAACAAAACGGGCACCGCTTCCATTTAAACGCGCCACCGCCCGAGCAACAGTTGCAGGAATGTCAAAAAACTTTAAATCTACAAAAACCTGCTTATTGTTTGCTTTTAACCAGGCCAATAAATCAAAGCCGCTACCGGACATAAATAATTCTAGCCCAATCTTATAAAACTCGGCTTGATCGCCGATTTTCAATACCAAATCTCGCGCTTTGTCAGCGTCAGGCAGATCTAACGCAACAATCAGGCGTTCGTGGTTATTAATTGGTCTTTGCATAATAATTAAATCGTTTCACCCTATATAAACGCAATAGTTGTATTACTAATTTGGCACCAGTCTTGGATTCCAGAACACTTTTCCTATACTCTCAATCTGCTCTTTAACATCCTTGCCACCCCAAGTTTTACGCTGCTCAAGATAACCATCCTTGAGGACACGCATGGTAAATGCATCTGAACTTTTAAGCCTGGCTTTCGTAAGCTGCCGACGCAAATCAATGGGTGTTACACCCAAATAGATCCAATCCGGGGATCCCGACATTTCATCTACACCCGCACCTGTTTTATACAGAACATGCGCTCCGAGAGGATCTGATTGCACTGCGAACGGCACAACACCCGGAGTAGACACACAACCAGAGACTATAACTGCAACAATTGCCAAAATTAGAATCCTGCACGCCAACACCAACATTTGAATTCGCTTCATATTACCCATTAGTTTTTATCCAACGTAATCTCTACGTGTTGAGGGCTATCTAGAGCTGAGGCTTTGCTTGCATGACGCAAAGTCACCCAGAAAGAAGAAGTTTTATCCCGATATCCATCTTTTTGAAATCGAACATTTACAAACTTTCTTTTTTCACTTCCTTCCTGCCACCATACCTTAACCGGTGTAACCCCAATGATAGTATCATCGGCCAAGTTAACGACTTCAGCACCGGATGGCAGTGTTTTGATAAATGCGGCACCGTGCTTTACACAACCCGCTAATCCAAGGACGAACAGAAATAAAACGGGAATAATCTTTAAAGTGTTCATATTTTTTTAAATATATGTTCTCTATACAATTCGCATTATCTAATGCTACAGGCATATTCTATGGTTGCTTCAAGATCGTCAGACGAATATTCATCAACTAATAAAGCCTGACCAATATCTGTTAACAACACCAGACGAATAGTATTATCAACTACTTTCTTGTCGACACTCATTAACTTAATAAAATCTTCGGAATTTAGCTCAGGTGGACCACTTACAGGCAATCCTGCACGTTCAATTAACTGTTTAATCCGTTCTTGTTGATTTTCTTCCAGAAGACCGCTACGAACAGACATGTCAGCTGCCATACACATGCCAGCTCCAACGGCTTCGCCGTGTAACCATATGCCGTGACCTATGCCTGTTTCTATGGCATGGCCAAAAGTATGACCCAAATTTAACAACGCCCTTATCCCATGTTCTTTTTCATCCTTTGAAACGATATGAGATTTAATGCGACAACATTGCTCAACTGCGTAGGCTATTGCGCTCTCATTGGCTGAAATCAGCAACTCAATATTTTCTTCCAACCACAGGAAAAATGGGTAATCAGCTAATAATGCGGTCTTAATGATTTCGGCACAACCCGCGGACAGTTCCCGTTTTGGCAGCGTTACCAAAACACTGGTATCGGCAATCACACATTTAGGCTGATAAAATAATCCGATCATATTCTTACCCAGCTTTGAATTAACAGCCGTTTTCCCCCCAACAGACGAATCAACTTGAGCCAGAAGCGTGGTCGGAATTTGAATAAACGGCACACCACGTTGATAACATCCGGCTGCAAATCCGCAAATATCACCTACAACTCCGCCACCTAACGCAATCATTGTAACTTTTCGATCGCAAGGTACCTTCAACAAAGCTTCGAAAATTAATTCACAATTGGAGAGCGTTTTATAAATCTCACCATCAGGAAGAATGACTTTATGCACATCATAATCGACAAGTGTCTCTTCAAGACTCGACAGATACAACGATTCGATGAGCTCATTAGTTACTATCATGACTTGGTTGCCCTTAATATACGGGGAGATCAGTTCACCGTTCTTTAAGGCGCCACTACCGATATAGATAGGATAGCTATTTTCAGCTAAATCTACTTTAAGTGTTCTCATGCTTTTCTATGGCTTCATTAAGTCGATGGGCAATAAATTGCGGAGATCTATCGTCAACTTCAACCACGAGATCTGCGACTTCTTGATAAAGAGGCTCACGCTCCAACATTAATTGGCGAATTCGTTGCTCAGGATCTCCCTGCTGCAATAATGGCCGAGTTTTACTATTTCGGGTGCGTCGAACTAGTTTGTTTACTGATGCAGTTAAATAGACAACAACACCACTTTCTTTCAGAACACGACGGTTCTCTTCGCGCATAATTACACCGCCACCGGTTGCGATAACCATACCACTGCCGCTCGAGACGTCGGAAAGGATTTCGATCTCACGCTTACGAAAGCCATCTTCGCCTTCGATATCGAAAATAGTGGGAATGCTAACACCTGTGCGACGTTCCATTTCCTGATCACAATCGACAAATGCAATGCCAAGAATACGGGCCAGCGCTTTTCCCACGGTGGTCTTACCAACACCCATGGGACCAATCAAAATTACATTTTTTACAGACATTAACGATACCGAGTTCTAAAGCACAAACCGGATTGTGTAAATCCGAAAAAGTTAAATCAAATAGTGCAACAGATTATCTAATTTACGGTTAACGCAGCATCAACAATCCTTGGAGTTAAGAAAATCAATAATTCGGTGCGGTTGTCGACCTTATTCTTCTTCCGAAATAAAGCACCTAGTAGAGGAATATCCCCAAGCACAGGAACTTTTGTTGTCGATTCGCTTTTTGTTTGCTCATATATCCCGCCAATCACGACTGTTTCCCCATTATCCAATAGTACTTTCGTCTGAATTTGCTTGGAGTTAATTGTCGTGGAATCCGCACTAGAAAAGCTGTCCTTTGTTATATTTACCTCAAGGACAAGCTTATTATCGGGTGTTATTTGCGGAAGTACCGTTAATCCAAGCACGGCCTCCTTCGTCACCACGCCTCCCTCCCCTAATACACTGGTGGTGAAAACGCGTTCCTGACCCTGTTTTATACTGGCTTCGTTCTGATCCGTTGTTAGCAAGCGGGGATTTGCAATGACTTTACCGGTCCCCTCAGCTTCCAGAGCCGAGATTTCCAAATCGATCAAATGAGCAAAACCAGCGCCAGCTTTTGCTAACGTAAACGCATAGGAACTCGCTGCCAAACCACCGATACCGTCGGCGCTAAGATCAACGCTTAAGTCACCACCCGGAGAAACACCACCTGTCAATATACTTGCGTTATTCGCAACGGAAGCGGAGCCGGCTGTGGTGCCCAGATTAGAACCTGTACTACCCGGAAACTGAGCATTTTCTGTTAACCGGCTAAATCCCAACCTTGCTCCAATATTGCGACTAAAATCATCACTCGCTTCAACAATACGAGTCTCTATCAGTACTTGTCGAACAGGCCTATCAAGTTTCGCAATTAACTTTCTAACCTCATCAATTTTACTGCGAGTATCTTGTATCAGAATTGTATTGGTACGCGGATCTACTGTAACGTTGCCACGACTAGACAACAGAGAATTGCTTTCCGTTTCTACCTCACTAACCGTTACATTACCAAACAAGGATGTATCAACACCAGTATCAACGGCCTTAATGGACTTTAGTATCGTAGAAATATCATTCGCTCTTGCGTAATTTATTTGAACCAGCTCCGAAACCAACGGTTCTAACTCGAAGACTTGGGTCTGTGCTTCCAAGGCCTGCCGCTCCTTAGCCGCAATTTCTTCTGCTGGTGCAACCCAAACAACATTGCCTCTCTGACGCTTAGCTAATCCCTTTACCTGCATGATCGTATCAAGAGCCTGGTCCCATGGCACATCTTCCAAACGAAGACTTAAATCGCCACTTACACTATCGCTGGTAACAAAATTTAGACCTGTAAAATCAGCAATAACCTGAAGCGCCGCTCGTACCGTAATTCGTTGGAAATTAAACGTTAGCTTGTCACCAACATAACCAAACTCATCCGGTTCTCTCTCATTTTCGGTTATTTCAATCGGATTCACTTGAACAACCAACTCATTCCCGACTTGATAGGACGAATAAGTATATTGACCTACCGGACTTACAATCATTCGTGAGCTAGCGCCCGTGAAGAATGTATCAATTGTTTGCACAGGTGTCGCAAAATCGATTACGTCGAGTCGTTGCTCTAAATTACCGGGTAATGCCGTACCGGGAAAATCAATTATGATTTCACCCGCTTCTTCACGAACATCAACACCAATTTCAGGACTACTAAGTGATACGAAAATCTGACCGCCACCCACTTCAGTGCGACGAAAATCAACATCAGTTAACTGAAAAGGCAATGTCTCTGTCTTCGAAGCGCTTTCAAACTCAGGCGAACGGCGAGAAGCAGCCATCTGATTCGAGGTTGGGGCAGACATAATCAACGCCACTCCATTTTCCTCAGCTCGCTGTTCAAAATCTACCGGACCAATCAAATTTAAAATTACACGTGTCCTATCATCAGTTTCAGCTGTAATAATACTCTCAACTGCTCCTGTTCCTACCCGCTGGATATTTTCCATAACTGCGCTTTTTGTATAGAAAAAGTCAACAATGATTCGCGCAGGTTGATTAGTTCTGAATATTCCTGGCTTTTCAGAAAGCCCTGTTGCGTTGAAATCAACCTGAACCCGGCCGCCTGGTAAACTGGAATAAGAAATACTATTAAGAACAGCACCGACCGAATTAGTAGCACCGTCAGTGCCATTATTGAGTAGCTCACCCGCCGCTGTTGCAACTTCATCTTTAACCAACTGTGCAATTAACTGATCCTGAACAGTATTCACTGTTGCTAGCGGCATGACCGTTTCAGGTTCTTCTACTTTCTGAGCATCAAGTTCAGAGAGGGAAATTGGAGTTTTTGCAGTATTCTCGACCGCAGCAACAATCGCACTAGGTTGTTCGTCCAATTTTATTTGACCATCGTCTAAAGCAACGTTCTCTTCCACTTCAACCGGAGTGTTTTGCGTAGGCTGCAGGGTGATACGTGCGCGGTTGGCAGATGCCGCAGCTTGAGCGTCATCTGCTGTTTCTGATTCGGAAGAGGTATCCGATAAATTGTCTTTAGATACAGACGCGGCTGCAATCTGTTCAGCTTCACTTTGTGCAATCTCGTCAAGCACCTTGCGCTCTAGATCACTTAATGAATCATCTTCCAAAGCCAATGCCGCAGTCGCCGGAACATTGCTTTGGCCACTATCAGTTACAGTCTCCTTCTGAACTTGGGATAATTCTTCTAAGCTATCTCCCTCAGACAGCCCAATAGCGCCTTCGTGTATGACTATCTTGTAACCGCCGTCGACGATACTCACCTGCAAATATCCAGCTGTTTTCAGTAATATATCGAGATTTGCCCGGCTCGGGTCATCCGTTTCATAAGGGAATACACCACGTACAATTCCCACTTCTCCAATATCGCGTATTGATTTAGAAAGCGACGCCCCCGGAAAAGAGACACGCAACCGATATCCATTATCCAGAACTTCCGTATCGTAGGACAACTTTTCATCCGATGATATTCCGAAAACCGACTGACTTTGTGATAACCATCTGAGTTCAGAGAGTTGATCAGCCAAGACGTTCCCCGATAGCACTATTCCTGACACAAAAGCTAAACCGCCCAACCAGCGTTTAACAGGATTAATTTGTGCTAACTTTGCAACAATATGTTGTCTTTGAATATGCATTTTTCTGCCAGCTCTGCCTGAATTTCGTTTCATTATTGAAAGTTAAGCGTTACTTTCCGCTCCTCCCATTCTCCCGCCGGGTTTTTAATAACCTCACGCAACAAGATTTCACGTTCATTGATATTTATAATTTTACCACTTTGGCGCCCCATATGGTTACCTAAAGTAATCCGGTGAGTTCCACCATCCGGCGTGGACATTAACACCCAAGCGCGACCATCCTGAAAAAGTGTTCCCATAAATTTTAAGGCATCAAGAGGAAAATCCTCCAACACTTCCCGCCTCCGTTCTGGCTGAAAAACCTGGTTCATATTAACTGAGCTCCCGACCTTCTCAAAATCCCTAAAGCTTAGCGCTAAAAATGGATTAACCAAACTGCCCGAGCTATACAAAACACTTTCATAAGGCTCAATAAAAGGCAGTGGCTCTACTTCAGGTTTTTGATCCCGAAAAGCGTCCGCAGTAAACCGTCTCAAATCTGATAATTCTGCTCGAGGAGTGCAACCGTATACGCATACGATTGCTGCAACAATAATACTTTTGACGGATATGCTCTTCACATCCTTATTGCCTTATTGTCCGAGTTTTTTTATTAGGCTTCACACTTGACAATTCTTCATCTTCCAAATAGCGATACGTTTTCACCAATGCTTTGACTGACAGTTCGCCATCTTCACTGCCGATTAGCGTCAAATTCCCGATTGTAACAATTCTGGGTAATGCCGCAAGTTCGCTCACAAATACCCCGAACTGATGATAGTCACCCTGCACTTCAAGATCAATTGGCAGCGTCGCATAGAAACCATCTGCCTGCTCGCCCTTTGGTTTAAAAGTTCGAAACTTAAGTCCTTGTGACAATCCAGCTTGAGTAATATCAATTAATAACTGCGGCACTTCATTCTTATCAGGCAACTGATCGACTAAAACTCCAAAGCTAGTTTGCATTTGCTGCATTTGGTCACGATATGCCTGTAAATTAATAGCCTCTGCTTTTCGGTCCAAAAACGTTACTTTTAATTCGGATTCTTGACGCTTAAGCTTATCAATATCATCAAGTTGACCGCTCACAATAAAATGGTAACCAACATAGAGCAATCCCAAAAAAATAAAACTGACCATAAAGCCTTTAAACCAATCTGGCCACGTACTAAGGTCAGCAATATCAACATCTTGCAAATCACTTAAATTAATTGCCATATCTACAAACCGTGCACGCTCATGAATCGGGCTTCTTCACTGAGCCAGCCTTCGCGATCTGGAGTGAAAATTCGCTTGGCGCATCACCACCCACAGCTCGAATTATTTTCAAAGTCGGGTTATGGTACCAACTGGAGTCTTCTAGTGCGCGCATGAAACTAGATACACGCCCATTCGATTCAGCTCTACCTGAAAGTGTTACTTTTGATTCCTGCAACTGGAGTTTTGTCAAATAAACGCCTTCCGGAACATTCCTGACCATATCGGACAAAATATTCACAAGTTCTGTGCGATCACTTTGCAGATTTTGAATTACCTGCATGCGAGAGATAAGTTTGTCGCGCTGCTGGCGAAGCTGATCAATTTCTTTAATCTCCTCATCCAATGACTGTATTTCAGCGCGCAGAAAACTGTTGCGTGCATTGTGATTACGTTTTAAATCCTCAAAATAATTATAAGCTCCAAATACGATCAGACCCGCAACAATCCATAGCCCTACTGCAGCGACAACCAGATTTTTGAGTCGACGTGCTTTAGCTTCCTCACGCCATGGTAAAAAATTGATTTCACTCATCTTTTTGCTCCACGCATGGCCAAACCACAAACCGTATTTAACAACGGCGCATATCGATAAAGACGATCTTTAGCTATAGACGACGCCAGTTTTGTATTCACAAACGGATTTGCAAGACGAGTACTCACACCTGTTTTATCAGCTACCTCATCTACGACTTTAGGTAATGCCGAACAACCCCCGGTCAAGAATAAATAATCAACTTGATCGTGATTTGATGAAGATACAAATAACTGTATTGCCCGATTCGCTTCTTGGGCCATAGCAGAGATAAAGGGTGCCAAAATATCTTGTCGATAATTTTCAGGCAGGCTCCTCCCCCCACGTATTTTATTTTCGGCCTCGGTATAAGAAACTCCAAATCTACGCTGAATACTTTCGGTCAGAGATTTTCCACCAAATGGAAAGTCCCTTTGGAAAATAAGCTTCTCCTGATGAACCACATAAAGATGACTTGATGTTGCTCCATAATCTATTATAGCCACAACTTTTTCCACTCCACCATTTGGAAGGGTCGTGGCAACCAATTCCAGAGCGCGTTCGTTTGCAAATGATGTTACGTCTACGATTAGTGGAGTTAAACCTGCCGCTTCCAATACAGTTACGCGCTCCTCAACTATTTCCCTGCGACAAGCAGAAAAGAGCACATCATCGTTGCTTGGGTTTTCAGCATTAGGCCCTAATAACTGAAAATCAAGATTGGTATCAGCTAAGGGAAAAGGCACATAGTGCTCTGCCTCAAGCTCAATTTGCTGTTCGAGCTCTGTTCCGCTAAGACCAGCAGGCAGGCTTAGTATTTTACTTATCGATTGTGCTGCGGCAATTGCCACTACAACATGCTTTCGCTTACTACCGGTTTTTTTAACTGCCGATCGCACAGCCCTGGAAACTCGATCTAAATCGATGATCGCATTCTCCACAACAATATTACGCGGAATCGGCTCAACAACAAAACGCTCGATTTTATAGCGATCACGACTCTCGGTCATCTCCATAACTTTAATCGAAGATGTGCCGATATCAATTCCTAAAGCGAGTGGTCTTTTCTTTTTAAACACGAAAACGTTATATTTTTTAGATACTTGAGAGAAACTATTGAAGAATATACTTCAGTATTATCGATTTTGCTACAATAAAGCCCGTTTTTCCCAACGAGAGCCGATTCGCCCCGCTCATTTGACAGTTCTACACATGCCGATCAATCTATGCTGGATATGACACCGCAAAGAAATTCTGTGAGACGCGGCATACTATTAATCTGTTATCATAGTGGAAAATCGGCAGCAAATCCTATTCGTGCCCGCCATACGTCGGGTAAATTCTCCTTTTAGTCTAAAAAAGCATATTTTAAATGTTCGAATCCCAACGATCAGGGCTCAGCCTATTTTTTGTCTGGATAAAACGGTTATTTATTTTTGGTGTCATTCTCGGAGTTATTGGGATCGCAGTCGCAGCAACTATTGTCGTTCGAATGTTGCCGACTCTACCCTCAATAGACACCATTAGAGAGATACAATTACAGGTACCATTGCGGGTTTTTGCTATAGATGGTCAACTCATCGGAGAGTACGGTGACTATCGGCGCTCAATCACCGATATAGACGATATTCCACAGCCACTCATAGACGCTGTTCTTGCGGCGGAAGATGCTAACTTTTTTAAACATCATGGTGTAGATTTTAAAGGCATAGCGCGCGCTGCCGTGTCAAATCTACGCAGCGGTGGGCATGGACAAGGCGCCAGCACAATAACCATGCAGGTCGCACGAAACTATTTTTTAAGTAGAGAAAAAACGTATACTCGGAAACTTAAGGAAATCCTGCTGTCGTTCAAGCTTGAGCAGAAGCTTTCAAAGAGCGAAATTCTAGAACTCTATTTGAATAAAATTTTCCTAGGTCATAGATCATACGGCTTTCAGGCAGCAGCACTATTCTACTTCGATAAGCCACTTAGAGATTTATCACTGGCCGAAACCGCGATGCTTGCAGGCCTACCCAAGGCTCCATCGCGCAACAACCCCCTGTCCAACCCTGAAAACGCACAAGATAGACGTAACTATGTTCTTGGGCGTATGCAGGAACTGGGTTATGTCACACCAGAACAATATGAAAGTGCCATAGCAAGTGTTGTTACAGCGAAACGACACGCTTCGCCAGTTGATATCGATGCACCGTATGTTGCTGAAATGGCGCGAGATTATATATACGACAAATATGGCGATCGCGCTTACCAAGCTGGATTCCAAATTTTCACGACAATTCATGCCAACAACCAAATAGCGGCAAATAACGCACTGCGTAAGGGTCTTATTGATTATGAAGAGCGCCACTCTTACCGAGGGGTACTTACCCATGTTGATCCGGCAACTATAGAAGACAGCGAAGCACTCATTCAATTACTCAACACTTTTCCTGATAGTGCCGGAGTGCAACCTGCTTTGATTATTGCGGTTGATGCCGACATAGTTCAGGCCTATACACCGGAACTTGGCCAGATAAATATAGACACAGCAGGATGGTCATGGATTACGAAAAACCCAACCACCATATTTACGGTTGGTGACGTCGTGTATATCCGGCCAATGATAAACGACGAAAAGCTGGAAGCTTTTGCTATCACTCAATTGCCAGAAATTGCCGGTGCGATAGTATCGTTAAACCCCAATGATGGGGCAATTTTGGCGCTCAGCGGTGGTTTTGACTACTATCTGGGTAAATTTAATCGAGCAACCCAAGCTAAACGGCAACCTGGCTCCAACCTAAAACCATTCATTTACTCCGCCGCCCTTAATAATGGTTTCACCGCATCCAGTCTCGTCAGCGGGGCACCCATTGTCGTTGAAGACAGTATAGAGGGCACCTGGAGACCACAGAACTATAGCGGAAAATTCTTTGGTCCAACTCGAGTTCGTTATGCATTAACCGTATCCATGAACCTTGTCTCTGTGAGGCTTCTACGCGCCATGGGAATACCTGTCGTGTTAGATCATCTCGAGAGCCTGGGCTTCAATCGCAAACAATTACCTAAAGGCTTGTCACTTGCCCTTGGAACAGCCGCAATGACCCCGCTCGAGGTTGCCAGAGCATACTCCATATTTGCCAACGGTGGATATCAAGTAGAACCCTACTTTATCGCCCGAGTCGAAGACCAAAATGGTGAAATTATCGAATACTCAAACCGTCAAAAACTATGCGAAGAGTGTGAATTTTCCGAACTCGAGCTCGCTAAAGATCCCGACGCCAAAGACCCACGTTTCGCCCGCCAAGTTCTATCTCCAGAGAACGTATTCATAATGAACAGTATTATGCGAGGCGTTATTAAAACAGGCACCGGCCGAAGTGCAATGCAATTGGGACGAAATGATTTGGCAGGTAAAACAGGAACAACTAATGATTTTAATGATGCGTGGTTTTCAGGTTTTAATCCGGATGTCGTAACCACCGCCTGGGTTGGCTACGACCAACCAAAATCACTTGGTAAAAGTGAATCAGGGGCTCGCGCAGCGCTTCCCATATGGATCGATTATATGCGGGTGGCTTTGGACGGCGTAGCGGAGCGAAATATTGCTATTCCCGAAACAGTGGTTAGCGGATATGTTAGCGAGGAAACCGGCGAAGCCGTGCCATCGGATCACCCTAAAGCTTACGAGGAGTATTTTATTATGGGAACCGAGCCACAAATAAACACAACGAACTCAGAACTCGAACGTCAATTCGATCAGCCCAATGAAAATAAGGTTGAAGATCTTTTCTGACGCATCAGTAGTTTATTCCTGTTCGGCTAAACGATATAGTTGCTGACTGCTAGCCCCCGTTAATCCAGCGACAATTTTACAGGCTTTCTTCAGCGGCATATACCCTCTCAGTTCTTCAATCGCCCGAACCCAATCCTGCTGGCAACCCACTTGGTCACCCTCAGCCTCGGAAACAACAATCACAAACTCACCACGCTGCTGATTAGGGTCCGCGCTCATCCAATCCTCTACCTGACCCAACGACGCCGTATATACGGTTTCAAATCGTTTCGTAAGCTCTCGACAAATTGATACTTTACGCTCATCCCCAAAAATAACCCGCATGTCTTTAACTGTGCTCATAATCCGGTGGGGCGATTCGTAAAAAACCAATGTTCTCGGCTCTGCACTTAAAGCATCAAGAACTGATCTCCGCTGACTCCCGGTAGAGGGTAAAAACCCTTCAAAGCTGAAACGATGTGTAGAAATACCAGCTACCGACAAAGCCGCTACAAATGCACAAGCACCGGGCACAGGCACAACATCAAAACCGGCGGCCCTAACGGCAACCACTAAGCGATATCCGGGGTCGCTAATTAAGGGGGTACCTGCGTCGGAGATTAATGCGACTGAATGTCCTGATCCCATACGATCCAGTAACTGACTGGTCCTACCCGCTTCGTTATGTTCATGCAATGATAAGCAAGATGTACCTATACCGTAATGCGATAACAATCTGGAGCTATGTCGAGTATCCTCCGCCGCTATGATGTCTACTGATTTGAGAATATGGCATGCGCGCACGCTTATATCGTCCAAATTTCCGATCGGTGTCGCCACAATGTACAAAATAGCCTGTCTTATGTTTTTTTCGGTTGTCATTCTTACCATTAAATTAAGTCATACTGAAAACGTAACGAGGACACAACAGTAACTGTCGCTTCGGTTATAATTGAAACATGGAAACCAGAAAAAAACGTCACCCGATCTTTAAAATACTCACAATAGTTTTATTTGGCACTCTTATGACAGGATGTGAACTTGCTCCTGTTAAACGTTTGCCGGCATCAGTATCAAGCCCTAAACCCGTAGTTGAATCCGTTACAGCTATTGGCGAACCCACTTCCAGTGCAAAAACCACCGCGCTGCAAGAACAGGAAACTGCAACATCTCCTTGGGATTTTATTGCCCTTTCACGCCAGGTTGAAGGAATTGAACACTATGGATTAATTCTGAACGCAATAGAAGGCTTTCTAGATTTGAACCAATCAGCCACTGCACGAAGCTTACTAGAACAGATTTCGACAGCAGCACTGCCAAACGATTATGAAGTGCGTCGACGAATTCTACTCGCCCGAAGCTACTTTGTCGTCAACGAATATAAACGTGTCGAACGAGTCCTAGGACCATTATCAAGTGTACAAGGACTTAATAAAGAACAGGTTACAGAAATATTACTACTTCGCGCAAAAGCATTGGAGGGCCTTGGCGATAGTCAATCGGCCTTAAGGCTCCATGCAGCAAGAGAGCCCTATTTGGCTGATTCTAATGAAATATTGCAAAACCAATCCGAAATTTGGCGTCTCCTTGGGCTTCTTGACCCAGATACACTTGAAGCACTGCGTTCCAACCCCGGGCAACCAACTATCGCACAATGGGCAGATTTGGCGCTCATTAGCCAGAGTAGCGGCTGGAATCCTCATCATCTAAAGCTACAGCTAAAGCAATGGCAGCAACTCCATCCACGTCACCCGGCAACGGCTCATCAAATCCCACAAATACTTATCCAACTCGGCAGTTCACTTACCGAGTACAGAAAAGTAGCATTGCTACTGCCACTGACATCTGGTTTTGGAAGCGCCGCGCGCGCTGTTTACGATGGATTTTTAATGATGAGCCAAGCCGACAGTAACCCCGGGAAACCCCAAATTGCCCTATATGATACCGGTGAAGACCCAGAACTTATCGGACTATATTATCAGGCCGCAATTCGAGAAGGAGCCGAATTCATTGTCGGACCGCTAGGTAAGTCTGCCGTTGACGCACTGACCACAACAACTGAGCTAACCAAACCAACGTTACTTTTGGGCAATACAAATCAAAACATTGGGTTAAACCATGATGTTTTTCAATTCAGCTTGTCACCTGAAGGTGAAGCACGAAATATTGCTCAAAAAACTTTTGCTGCCGGACACCGAATCGCTGCAGTTCTTTATCCGAAAACCGATTGGGGGCAGCGTCAACTGGATGCATTTACGACCCACTGGAAAGCGCTAGGTGGAACTATTGCAGAATCCGCAGTTTATGAACCGGAACGGGCAGACCAATCCCAAACAATTAAGCTTTTACTCAATATCGATGAAAGTGAAGCGCGGCACCGCTCATTAAGCCGGCTAAGTGAGAAAAAACTGGAATTTGCTCCTAAAAGGCGTGAAGATCTCGATTTCATATTTATGATTGCGCGTGCGCAACACGGTCGGCTTCTTAAACCGCAGATCAATTTTCACAATGCGCAAAACATTCCGGTATATGCTATCTCACAAGTTTTTACCGGTAAGACAGACGCTATAAAGGACCATGATCTAGACGGCATAATCTTTAGCGATATACCTTGGCTTCTACAGCCCTCCGGAACTAATCGTTACATTCGGGAAAATCTACCAAACGCATCGGTCTACGAAAATCAAGCGCTTGATCGACTTTTCGCTCTTGGCATCGACGCCTACCAGCTTTTGTTTAGAATCGAGCCGATGAAGACCAACCCTCAACTCGTATTCCAAGGTGCCACGGGATCACTGCGTCTTCGCGCGGAAGGACAAGTTTCACGCCAAATGAATTGGGCGCAATTTTTAGATGGAAAAGCAACACCAATAAACTGGGACACAAATACCAGCCGAAGTTTACAGATCGGTGAGCAGTGAGTAAAACAGAGCATATAGAGTCCGGAGTATGGGCAGAAAATCAGGCTTGCTCGTATCTTCGCAAAAAAGGCCTGCGTTTAGTTACCAAAAACTATCATTCTCGATTTGGAGAATTGGATCTTATTATGGAACATAACGACTATCTAGTTTTCATTGAAGTTAGATTTCGAAAGAGCACTGCATTCGGCGACCCAGCAACAACCATCGATTTCCGCAAACAATCCAAGTTAAGGAAAACTGCGACCGACTATTTAGTAACAACGACAGGCAATACAAATGTTAACTGTCGATTTGACGTCGTTACGATTAGCGGTAATAAAAAGAATACCGAGACCACTTGGCTCCAAAATGCTTTTTAACGCGCAAACCAAACTACGAACCTTTATTACTGGGAATAATTTATGTCCATCGATGCCTTAAACTTTATCGAACAGCATCGTATCGCTTCGATTTCTGCTGTTTCTGACGCGCTTCAACAACTAAACACATCCATTGCCGAAGCTGCACAATCAATGATCGACTGTCTTGAAAGCGGTGGTCGTGTCTTATGTTGCGGTAATGGTGGGTCCGCAAGTGACGCCCTGCATTTCTCAGCCGAACTGCTAAATCGATATAAAGATGATCGTCAACCTCTAGCTGCAATAGCCCTTAATGCGGATATAGCTACCATCACTGCAATAGCCAATGATCACCATTATGATCAAGTATTTGCAAAACAGGTCAGCGCCTTGGGAAGACCGGGTGATATCCTTCTCGGCATTACAAGTTCCGGAAACTCAGGTAACATTGTCGAGGCACAACATAGTGCCCGAAAATCCAAACTAAAGACTATACTTTTAACCGGCAGAGATGGCGGAGAGTCTGTTCGTATAAGTGGCGAGACTGACTTAGTTATTTGTGTTAACAACGACGTTACCGCCCACATACAAGAAGCACACGGTGCAATCATTCATTGCATTTGTGCATTGATTGAATATCACTTCATAAACACATCACGCAGCTAAAGGGCGATCCAAATAATCATGCACGCTGACCAAAGAAATTCACCGATGTACTTATTCAACCGCAAGTGGCTTTCTATTTTTATCTTTTGCTCACTATTATCCGGCTGCGCAGCAACCGCTATAACGACAGTCCTAGTAACATCCGTTGATATGGCCCTGGATAGACGCACCGTGGGCACTTATGTTGACGACAATTCGGTAGAGGTAAAAATTAGACGTGCGATAAACAAGGATCCACAAATTGGTAAGAACGTGCACATCAGTGTAACCACTATGAATGGCATTGTACTTCTCACAGGCGAAGCAGAACACCACGACCAGATACGACGAGCGATAGGCATCAGTCGTGGGTACACAGAAGCTAGGCATGTGGTAAACCAAATTAGCTTAACCGATAAAGCAAAAATATCCGGTCGAACTAAAGATAGTTGGATTACAACTAAGACAAAAGCCGCAATCGCAAAGGCACGAGGCGTAAAAGCCCGCCAAATCAAAGTTGTCACCGAAAGAGGTAATGTATTTTTGCTCGGAATGGTGACCACCGCTGAAGCAGACAAAGCAGTTGATGCCGCGCGTGGGGTCCGCGGTGTGAATCGAATAACGAAAGTATTCGAGTATTTACCTTAGACTTTCCTATGTTGACTTACGAATCAAAAATTTTTAAGGATTTCGCGGCATTCAAAGCGGTCATGGAAACGATTCCAAGGCCAATTGTTTTCACCAATGGTTGTTTTGATATTTTACATCTTGGCCACGTAGACTATCTTGCCCAAGCCGCTAGGCTAGGATCTTCTCTAGTTGTTGGCGTAAATAGTGATGATTCGGTTAGACTCCAAAATAAGGGAGAAGATCGTCCGTATAACTGCCATGAAGACCGATTAGCCGTGTTAGCAAGTCTTGCCGTGGTAGATGCTGTGATTGGGTTTGACCAAGAAACTCCTTTGCAGCTCATTACCAGTTTGCTACCAGATGTCTTGATTAAAGGTAGTGACTGGGCAATTGAGGATATTGTTGGTGCCGATGTCGTGAATAATTCTGGAGGTCGCGTAAAAACGATACCGTTTCGTTATCAGCGTTCAACGACATCACTGGCAAATCGCATTAAAAATGCAGACCTAGGTAGACACGAAAATGCGTAATATTGTATTTTCATTCATCGGTATTTTTTTTATTTTATCAACTCACACCCAAACCGTTAATGCACAAACCGCGCCGTTAACAAATGAATCCTCGGAAAACCCTTTATTAGCCAAAGTTTTTTCCTATTTGGATAAAATCCAATACGTTACACCTGGAAAAGGTGTAGCACAGATCACACTTGGCATGCCGCTTCGTGACGTTATAAATTTCTTGGGGAGCCCTGCATCGAGTGATCGACGGGGTGTGCTAAACAGACACTGGGTTTTACTTTACGAGACCGATTTAAATACGTATGTAAAATTCGTTGGTGACAAGGTTGTTGAAGAAATCGTTGTCCAGGGTAATATCGGATTTCAAACTCCGGCCGGCGTTAGCTTTGGTATGCCCCATCACCAGGTAAAGCTAATATATGGCATACCTACATCATCTGAACAAGATCAATTGGTCTACACTTCAAGAGGCATTAGATTTACACTGAAGAACGAAGTCGTGTACCAAATGCACGTGTTCCCTCGTGAAGCGAAAAACTAACAAGCAACCAGAAAACAATACGAAAACTAACGTATTTCCGGAACAATAGATTCGTTCACAAAAGGTTCCAACTCAGTAAGCGCTAGTATGTAAACGTGCCGCTTAAATGCTACAATCTTGTCCACTGGATCCCAATAATCAACCCAACGCCAACTATCAAACTCCGGCCTTGAGACCCGATTTAAACAAACATCAGAGTCGTGACCTAGCATCTGGAATAAAAACCACAATTGCTTCTGGCCTTTGAATTGGGTTCGTCTACGACTGGTTCTCTTGGCACCAAATGGAACCTCGTATTTCAACCAAGCCTGGGTGCGTCCAACAAGTCGTACATGTTCTGGTTCAAGGCCTACTTCTTCATAAAGCTCTCGAAATGCCGCCTGCTCTGCTGTCTCATCACGCTCTACGCCGCCCTGGGGAAACTGCCATCCATCTCGTTGTGAACGACGAGCCCACAACACTTGCCCACTACAGTTGTGAACAACGATAGCTACATTAGGTCTATACCCATCTTGATCTAGTTTGTTTGACGAAAAACTCTGATACATGCGCACTAATCTAAAAAATCTTTACAGCATTTTTTCATGTTGGCTTAGTTTTAGCAACAGCCTAGTTCCAAACATGAACCGTACCCGATGGATATTCCTACTTAACGCAGTAAAATTTACTAAGACTGCAACGCAACCGCGCGTTTATCCTTAAAATGATTTTCCGCAAACTCTAAGAATTCTTCCATTGCGCGCATTCTAAATTTTTGCCGCTGAAATACGATCGAAAAAGACCGGGTAATAGGTTTTGTCAAACTCATTGCTCTTAACAAATTCAATTTCAGTTCTTTTTCAAGAGTAACTATCGACAAGATAGAAACTCCCAAACCTTCTGATACGGCATTTTTAATAGACTCCGGACCCCCAAACTCTACAATAGAATTCATAGCACCAATTTCAAAGCCTTCCTTTGCCATGTAATCCTGGATGACCTCCCGAGTTCCGGAACCTTCTTCGCGGCTAATAAACGGATACTCCAAAACCGACTGTATATCGACAACATCATTTTGAGCTAACGGATGGGAAGGTGCAGTAACCACCACTAATTCATCGGTCCAACAAACCTTCATGGTAAGATTTCGATTATTCACCGGGCCTTCGACAATGCCAATATCAATATCATTATTTTCGACCATACTAATGATGCTACCGGTATTAGCAATATTGAGACGCACGGCTACATCGGGATATTGTGCCTGATATGCACCTACCAGTCGAGGTGCGACATATTCGCCAATCGTAGTACTCGCCCCAACCACGAGAGGCCCCAACACATCTCCGGTTAACTTACGAACATTGTTATCCATCTCACCATACAGACTAATAATTTGTTCGGCGTAAGATTTAACCAATTCACCCGCGCTGGTAAGACTAATTCTGTTATGTGTTCGATCAAACAAACGAGTATTAAAATGATCTTCCAATTGACGGATTTGGAACGTAACCGCCGGCTGTGTCATATGCAATGCCTCAGCAGCCTTGGTAAAACTCAACAGTCGGGCAACTGTTGAAAAAACCTGTAACCTGCGATCTGCCATGCATAAAACCTATAATGAGTTGAACGGATTATTGATTATGTAAATAACTAAACAACAAGCATACTGGAGTTTCATCGGAAAAGACATTTATCGTAAAAACTGCCCGCCAATTAATTGCCTCACAACCAGTCTATAGAAAATACCATAATCGTTTAACAGTCAGTAGACTCCACTAGCTAGAAATTCCCCGCAATCTCAAATTCATATCATTAGGGCTTGAAGAATAGCGAATAGCCACTTCTTCTGTAATTCGCTTTTTCTTATATAGTTCAAATATTTGCTGATCAAACGAAACTACGCCATCCACAGATTTGCTTTGACGTACTAGTTCGGAAATTTCTCCGACTTTAATCGGATCCAACATAAGCTCTTGCATTCTTGCAGATACAATCATTACTTCGCAAGCAAGTACCCGACCACCTTTTTCACGTGTTGGTAATAATCGTTGACCAACCACCGCTTTAAGGTTCCGAGATAATTTCGATCGAACCGTATTTTGCGCCTCTGCGGGAAATGCCCCAACAATGCGGGTTATAGCATCAGGCGCTGTAGGTGCATGCAGTGTCCCTAACACAAGATGCCCCGTTTCAGCGGCATTCATCGCAAATTCCATTGTTGCGGTATCGCGTAAATCTGATAACAAGATGACATCAGGATCTTCACGCAAAGCACCCGCCATAGCATCGCTAAAGGTATGCGCATCGATTCCAATTTCACGCTGCGCCACAATAGATTTCTTATCTCGAAACAAAAATTCGATCGGATCCTCAATAGTTATGATGTGCTTCGCATATCGCTCGTTAATATCATTGATAATGGCAGCCAATGTCGTCGACTTACCACTTCCAGTAGAGCCCGTGGTTAATATAAGCCCACTACGAAGCCGCGATAATTTATAAATAACATCGGGCACACCAAGTTCAGCTAATGTTGGCACATCGGTTTTTATAACACGAAAGGCCATGGCAATAGTTCCGCGCTGATAGAATACATTAATTCGAACACGACCTATGGATGCAAAACCTACTGACGTATCACATTGTCGTCGTTCTTCTAAGGTATGTTTCTCATGAGGCTTAAGCACCGCTGCAGCAATACCCTCCATATCTGCACCGGCGAGAATACTAAATTCATGTATCGGCGTCAGATCACCATTTAATCGCACGATCGGATAGCTACCGACACGCAAATGAATATCAGAACCGCCTTTCTGAACGGTATACCCAACAATATGCTCCACTATTGTAAGGTAATCTTCTTCAAGTTTGCTTCTGTGCGCACTAGGCGCAGTTGCTTGAGAAGAATCTGGGGAGCGAACCTCTGGTTCAGTTTTTCTGGGGCTGTTATTGGCAGACCCTGTGAGATGAGTTTGTGATTTACCAAACATTTTTATCCCGCCCATTTCTGTAATTTTAGTTATACAGAATCATTGTAATCAATCACAGCTCGAAGTCCAGCATAAGTCTTAATGCCCAACAAGGAAAATAAATAGAACACCGTTTAACTCCAACCGATAAAGACTCCAATTTTATCGCTAATAAATCGTGAACCTTGCGAGCGCACTGCCATTATCAAGAACGTTTCTGACACGACCAGCGGCTTCTGCAAAGTCCTTCTCACGGCCAAGGTGGATAAGACAAATTGATGCAGCATAGACAAGACTGTCGCGAACCGCACCTTGTTTACCCTGCAACGCCTTCTTTCCAAGTTCGGCAGCCTCATTAGCCACCTGGTCTACATTGATCGAGCCCAATAGTTGATCATCATCAGAAAGTAGCTGAGCGCCAGCGGGCAACGGTGCCATTCGGACGGTCTGCTGTATATCCATCTCCGCTGGATCCAAACGACACTCTTCGTACTCGGTATTCGAATCGTAACGCACATAGCGAGAGGGTTGAGATAGAGAAGGTGTAATGCCACCCTCAACACCTCTAACAATCATGGCAGACGCATAGCCCGCCTGATTCGCTAATCTGACATAACGTGGAGGATAAGGCTTATGCACAAAACCGGTCATCAAATGAGTCTGCTTTGCCCGCAAAGGGTGAATAAGCACTTCTAATGTTGTGATGACAGTACGTTTAACCATTCGCTCGCGCAAATCAATCAATCCAAAAAGAGCCGAATTAGATTCTGATTGATCAAGATATCCCCAGCCGCATTCAGGGTTTGCAATGCGTTTCGTCACGTTTGCAGGGTTTAACAGAACTTTATGCCCAGCAGACTTCAGTATTTTATGGTGGGTTACACCATACTTCGGACCAGCCGCCTCAACTCCGGTAACAACTGCAGGTATATCTAGTGCCGCCAATACTGCAGGCAAAAAGCTTGATGCAGGAGTTCCACGGACAAATCCATTATACGGGTCGGAAATTTCGACCAGATCTGGGATATCTATAGATTCAGAACACGTATGATCCAAAAGTCCATCAAGTATACCGGCGTTTTCATCGTCTGTTTCTCGCTTCATGCGTAACGCAATTAGAAAAATTGCAGCTTGCACGGGATCAACACGACCTTCCAAAATACCCCGCATCGCATCAGCGGCATCGCTTCTAGTTAAATTTTTACTTAATTCGGGACCCGTTGCCACGCGTTGTATGCAGGTACGGATATGCTTATCAACTGGAGAGTATTTATGGTTAATCATTGTATTTTTACTATTCGAACAACGTTTATTTTAGCCTTTCTTCCATTCCACAGATATATCTAATAAGTATGATTGGCCTGCATTGAGGAAAGCATTAGATTTAAACTAAGTAAACTCTACAAAACCCAAGTTTCTTTGGATAAACAATCACCCATCATTCGACACCTACAAAAATGAACACGGAACTAAGTATCGATCTAGCCAGTGGCATCTCCGCATTTGAATCAAAGAATTTCACACAAGCGTTAAAGCTCCTCATGCCACTTGCAGAAGAAAATGACACAGAAGCACAGTATCGAATAGCGATCATGTTACAAAATGGCCTTGGTGCAGTCCGCAATGAACTCCTGGCCTATAAATGGATGAGTGCGGCCGCTAAGAGCGGTCATGCCCTAGCGCAACACGGTCTGGGCTTCATGTATATGTCCGGAGATTGCGCAGAACGCAATGGTGCTTGTGCTGAAAAATGGTTTCTATCTGCGGCGAAACAAGGACTAGCGGGCTCAATGACGACACTTGCTATGTTGTACAAAGAAGGCGATTTACTTGATCATAACGAAGAAAAAGCGCGATACTGGTTAAATGAAGCTGGAATTTAAATCTGTTTACTAACTATATTATCTAACTTGGGTTCAAGTCTTAAGTGCAACAGTCAAGGTTTGATGTAGATTATAGAACACTTCGTGAGGTGTTCTATAATTCAGCGTTTTTCTCGGTCGATGGTTTAATCGATCCATAGTCAATTGTAA
>CAJQKF010000021.1 GCA_905478855.1 uncultured Gammaproteobacteria bacterium | reverse complement strand
AAATGGTGGGCCCGGTAGGACTTGAACCTACGACCAATGGATTATGAGTCCACTGCTCTAACCAGCTGAGCTACAGGCCCTTATATGTACTATATGAGGATTCGAGGAAG
This sequence comes from uncultured Gammaproteobacteria bacterium, assembly GCA_905478855.1. Taxonomy (GTDB): domain Bacteria; phylum Pseudomonadota; class Gammaproteobacteria; order Arenicellales; family CAJQKF01; genus CAJQKF01. The sequence goes on along the minus strand of CAJQKF010000021.1, from coordinate 83,235 downwards.
AATAATCTTGTAGGTTATTAACCCGATAAATATTTTTTTCTCGAATGCGGCGGATTGTAACAAATACTCAGCATAGTCTGGTAGTGGGGAAGGGTAGAAATATTAAAATGAATAGAGAATTATCTAGTATTTTGCCGATAGTGTGACTAACTTAGTTTTTCCACTGCGGATCGATGCGATCCATCATACGGTAATACGAAGGCCATGCTGGGTGACGTACCGTTGCTCCGGCTTGAGCGGCGCCACCTTCGAACTGATTTCGTGTCTGGATAAGAACTTCTTTGGATATTTTCTTTAGTGCACTCCCGGATGCCATGGCGCGAAGCTGAATTCCTGCGGCCCGTTCGAATTGGTAGAGGCGATCAAAGGCCCAGGTGGGTGTCTCTCCTAGGGTGACTAAGCCGTGGTTATTAAGAATATAGGTATGATTGCTTGGACCTAGATCTTCTACCAGACTGCGTTTTTCGGATTCATCCAATACGATACCAGCGAAATCGTGGTAGGCAACACGCTCGTGGAACTGACAACCTTCTTGGGTTAATGGCACGAATGGCATATCGATTGCGCCTAATGCTTGGGCATTATGGGAATGGGTATGGATGATGCAATTGATATCTGCACGAGCTGCGTGAATTGCAGAATGGATGAGGTAGCCGGCTTTATTAACGGGGAGGGGATTGCCATCTACAGTATTTCCATCAATATCAATTTTAATTAGACAAGACGGAGTAATTTCCTCGTAGCGAAAGCCAAATGGATTTATTAGTAGGTGTTCAGTGCCATTGATACGAGTAGTGATGTGATTATAGACCTGAGATGTCCAACCATAGTGGGCAATCAGTCGATAACACAATGTGGTGTCTAGACGCGCATGCCATTCGGCTTTGCTGTAACCATCGGGAATATCGGTGAGTGTTTCAAAGCTACCGGCTTGTAAATCAATATCGGATGTCATAGGTAATTTTACTATTTAAGAATGCACAATAACTAAAGTGTGCCATAGTCAAAAAACGGTTGCTATGTGTGGTCTGGTTGTGATTGCATACGGCCTAATCTTATTCATTTTCTAAACTCATGCGTATTGCGATTATTGGGGCGGGGCCAGCGGGATTGTATGTTGGCTATCTGCTTAAACGCGCCTTTCCCGAGGCGTATGTTCGAATTAGTGAAAAAAACCCTGAGAACGTAACCTGGGGCTTTGGTGTGGTGTTTTCAGATGCCGCACTGGATTTTCTTCGTGAGGATGATCCGGTGACTCATCAGGCAATTGTGCCCCACATGCAGCGGTGGCGTAACCTTACTCTTGATATTAAGGGTGCGTGTATTGAGCTAGACGGCATTGGTTTTTCTTCCATAGCACGATTGCATCTACTGCAGTTGTTAACGGCTAGAGCGCGTTCTGTAGGAGTGGATGTGTGTTTTAATACAATGGATGATGGTCGCCATGGTTCTTTTGATTTGGTGATTGGTGCTGACGGTGTCAATTCGGTGGTTCGAGAGCAGGCCGATTTTGGCACTACCGTTTCACAACTTCCAAATAAGTTTATCTGGTACGGTTGCGATCGAACCTTTGATACGTTAACCCAATCGTTTCGTGAGACACGTCTGGGTGATTTTAATGCGCATCATTACCGATACTCGAATACCGAAAGTACTTTCATAATCGAAACCGACGCCAATGTTTGGGCCCGCGCAAACTTTGCTAAAATGAGTGCACAAGAAACTATCCGTGTTTGCGAAGAGTTGTTTGCGGATGTTCTGCAGGGGGCGAGATTGAAGGCAAATCATTCAGTATGGAGAAACTTCCCACAGTTACATAATGAACGATGGCATAACGGTAAATATGTGCTTATCGGTGATTCCTTGCATACGGCTCATTTTTCGATCGGGTCGGGCACCCGCCTTGCTCTTGAAGATGCCATTTCTCTGGAAAAGGCCATACAGCAATCTGATGGAAATATACCGTCTGCATTAGTCTCGTTCGAAGCGAGCAGACGCCCCATTGTGGATAAAATTGTTGCGGCCGCGCAACGCAGTGCACAATGGTATGAATCCTTTTCGGCTCATATGAAACTACCCCCGTGGAAAATGGCTGAGAGTTATGTGCGACGTGCGGGTAGAATTGATGATGGTCGTCTGCGAGCTATGTCTCCTCAATTCATGGCTGGGTTGGATCGTTATAAACAATTGGCGAAGGAGTCGTTCGTTGAAAAATAACGAATGGAACGATTGTGTTCCTGTTGATGCAGAAGAAAGTCGGGAGATCGGTTTCTCCATTGATGAAAATTATAATGCGTCCAGTATTTTGTTTGATAATCTTCAGGCGGGTAGGGAAGACAAAATTGCGTTGATGAGTGACGTTGGTTCGTATACATACGGGGAGTTATGTGTTACGGCTAATTGTTTTGGAAACGGGCTAAAGGCGAAGGGACTTAAACAAGGAGATCGTATTCTTCTTATATTGGATGATTCGGCAGATTACGTTATTGCCCTATTTGGGGCGATTAAGGTGGGAGTCGTTCCTGTTTTAGTGAATACGCTTTCGCCCGCTGACCTTGTTCTTTATTACGCAAACGATGCAGAAGCAAAAGCTATATTTCTCCATGAGGAATACGCGTCGCTTGTTGTTGATTGTAGTATCCCTTGGCAAGTCACTATGGATTGCGAGGAAGGAAAGGCGTGGCTTGCATCCCATAGTGATCACTTGACCAGTGAAAACACGCATCGTGATGATATGGCGTTCTGGATGTATTCCTCCGGGTCTACGGGGAAACCCAAGGGCGTAGTACATCTACAGCACGATATGCTTTATACCGCCCAAAGCTATGCGAGTAACGTTTTAGATATTAACGAAAACGACGTATGCTTTTCCGTACCGAAAATCTTTTTTGCCTATGGATTTGGTAACACCATTACGTTTCCATTTTTTGTTGGCGCAACAACCAGTGTGCTGAGCGGGAGACCGACACCTGACGTGGTGTTCCAGCATATTGAGAAATTTAAACCAACATTGTTTTTTGCTTTGCCAACGGTATATACCGCACTGATAAAACATAGTGCAGCACAATCGGCGAATTTAGAAAGTGTTCGACTCTGTATCTCTGCAGCAGAGGTTCTTTCAAGTGATGTGTTTGAAGCATGGCGCAGCCGTTTTGGGCACTGCATTGTTGAAGGTCTTGGATCTACCGAGGTTTTACATATTTATTTATCCAATATAACGGACCAGCAAAAACCCGGGTCAGCTGGGAAACGCGTGCCTGGTTACGCGCTAAAACTTACTGATATAGAAGGTTCAATGGTCGCTGCTGGCGAAGATGGGATTCTATGGGTGCGTGGTGATTCGAATGCACCTTGTTATTGGAATAAACCGGAGAAAACCAAAGAGACCATGCGTGATGGATGGATTTGGACTGGGGACCGGTTTTCTGTTGATAGTGATGGTTTTTACTTCTTCTTAGGAAGAGCCGATGATTTAGTTAAAGTTAGCGGACAGTGGGTGTACCCATTGGAAGTAGAGCATTGTTTAAATGAGCACCCTGATGTATTTGAATCGACTGTTTTAGCGGTAGAGCGTCCCGATAGGCGTATGCAGCTGGTTGCGGTTATAGCTTTAATCGAAAAATGTAGTAATGAAAATGGAGCGATGGTTGCTAATCTGCAGGATTACGTAAAGCAGCAATTATTGCCGTTTAAGTACCCCCGTGAAATTTTCTTTCTCGAGAGTTTGCCGAAAACAGGCACTGGAAAGATTGATCGACAAGGTTGTAAAAAGTTCGTTCAACAGAAGTTGGAATATTGAAGATTTGTATTTTGAGAACAACTTTGGTCTTGCCAGGATAGCTAAATGACTAAACAGATAACCGGATATCACGCGGTAGTTCGAAAGGCCTTGGTTGATTCAATCTCTATGCCTGCATTTATTCTACTGACAAGTATGATGGGCTTCGGTTCACTTGCGAGTCAATCCGGTTTTGATACTGGAATGGCAAGTTTTGCATCTGTATTTATTTGGGGTTTACCCGGGCAGCTGGCGATGGTAGAACTCACTGCTGCAGGGCATAACTTGTTTAGCATTGTTTTGGCGTGTTCATTGGCTAATGCCCGGTTTATGCCAATGGTGCTATCGTTTTTGCCCCATCTCTTTAATAAACCCGAATCGTTGCCGAAACGATTATTGTACGCTCAGTTGTTATCAGTAAATTCCTGGGCGGTAAGTTTGCGTGCCTTTCCGTATGTCGATATGGAATGGCGACGCGTCTATTATCTAACCTTTGCCAGTTCGATCATTCTGGCAGCTGTTATTGGAACCATGCTCGGGGTTTATATATCAAATGAGTTTCCAACATCCGTCGTATTGGGATTGGTGTTTCTCAGTCCGTTGTTCTTTGCCCTCGTATTATCTTCCACTAAGGGCTTAAGTTATCGGCTATCTCTATTATCCGGTTGTCTGGTTATACCTGCAGCGCATTACTTTTTCCCCCAGGTTGATTTATTGATAGCCGGTGTGATTGGTGGAACACTGGGGTTTACATTAGCTCGCTTACCTCTTTTAAAAAATAAATTCTCATGAGTACATTTGATCTTTGGATAATTGTTTTGTCCTGCTCAGCCGGTACGTTTATGTGGCGATTTTTTGGTGTGCTTTTCTCTCAACGAATTAATGTAGACGGGTGGGTTTTTGAGTGGGTGTCATGCGTGTCTTATGCGATGGTTGCAGGTCTTATATTTCGCTTACTCATTTTGCCAGATAATGTGCTTGAGTCTGTTTCTTTACCGATTCGAAGTACTGCAATTATTTGTGGTTTTATCGCTTATTTTATTTTTAGAAAAATGATTCTGCCGGGTGTAATTGTTGGTAGCGCAACATTAGGCTTGCTCGTGCATTTTGGTGTATCAGTTTAGTAATTAGTAACAAGCGAAAGACGATTCAATTTTTAAGAATTTCAAATATTTAGAAATAATATTCTAAAAATAAAACTTTAATTAAATATTTTTTCTAAAAAAAGTCGAATTTATTGCATTATTTGAAATACGAATTTTCTGGAAATAGTGCACAATAAGCCTTACCAAAACCGGACTACTTCTATGAAATTCTTAACCATTCATATCAATAAAGTTAACGAAGGCTACTTCGAGCACATGGCTCATGCGTTTAGTTTTTTTGGCGTTATGCTTTTAGGCTCTATTGCGTGTTTGCTGCATGGCATTTTCCCTTTCTTATTCGAAAAAACCGGTAGTTCGATTATTACTAAACTACATGACCGCATGGTCACTAATCGAATTAAAAGCACCGCTACGGAAGATTTAGCGACGGCGGATGCTAAACAGCTGGCTAACGCTAACTAGGAATTTATTTCTAGCTTACAAACGTTAGTAGTAGCTATTTAGTTTTATAACGGTCAAAAAAAAGGCCCCAACTCTTGCAAGTAGGGGCTTTTTTACTTTCAACGATTTTTGAATTAGTTATCTAGAAAACTACGCAGATGATCAGAACGGCTTGGATGACGAAGCTTGCGCAGTGCTTTAGCTTCTATCTGTCGAATACGTTCACGAGTAACATCAAACTGCTTTCCGACTTCTTCCAACGTATGATCTGTATTCATATCGATACCAAATCGCATCTGCAGTACACGTGATTCCCGAGTCGTTAAACTCCCAAGAATTTCATGGGTTGCATTCCTAAGACCAGAAGTTGTAGCAGCCTCAAGTGGCGCTTCAACATTCTTATCTTCAATAAAGTCGCCAAGGTGAGAATCTTCATCATCACCGATAGGTGTTTCCATCGAGATCGGTTCTTTGGCAATTTTAAGCACTTTGCGAATCTTACTCTCCGGCATTTCCATGCGTTCTGCAAGTTCTTCGGGTAAAGCTTCGCGACCCTGTTCCTGCATAATTTGACGGGAAATACGATTGAGTTTGTTGATGGTTTCTATCATATGCACCGGAATACGTATCGTCCGCGCCTGATCCGCAATTGATCGGGTAATCGCCTGTCGAATCCACCATGTGGCATACGTCGAAAATTTGTAACCGCGTCGATATTCAAACTTATCTACCGCTTTCATCAAGCCAATATTTCCTTCCTGAATCAAATCTAGGAATTGCAAACCGCGATTGGTGTATTTTTTAGCGATTGATATTACGAGTCGTAAATTTGCCTCAACCATTTCCTTTTTAGCGCGACGTGCTTTCGCTTCGCCGATGGACATCTTGCGATTAACTTCTTTAAATTCGGAAATTTTCAGGCCACTGAGATTTTCAACTTCCTGCAGCTTAACGCATGCAAGTTCCAGCTCTTCCAAACGATCAGAAATAATTTGCTGGTTGCCTTCACCGGATTTAATAATTTCCTTGATCCAATTGGTATCTGCTTCGTTACCAACAAAGTGAGCAAAGAGTGTTTTACGTTTGATTTTTGCGCGACGAATACAAACCGTTGAAATAACTTTCTCTTGCGCACGAACTAGATCAACAAGTTCTCGGACAACGACTGAGAAGCGTTCGATAGACTTTGGCGTCAAGCGTAATTCCATTATTTCATCAGCTAGCTTATTACGTTGCCTTTTGATTGAAGAATGGCCCTGTCCGTGTTTTTCGAGACTACGCAATAAACTCTCGTAGCCTTTACGAATGCTGGCAAATCTTTCTCGTGCTTCTTCTGGATCGGGACCGGTATCGACTATTTCCTCTTCTTCCTCTTCGTCAGAATCTCCAGTACCTTCAACGGTCTCGCCGTTGGCTTCGGCATTTTTTGCAATTACGGCTGCCGGAATAACGGGGGCAGGGATAACTTCTTCCTCAATTGCATTTGGGTCGATATAACCCGTGAGTAAATCGGTTAAACGGGTTTCCCCTGCATCAATTTTATCCATTACCGAGACGATGTCACTAATAACCAATGGACAGGTAGCAATTGTCGAAACACTTTGGCGAATGCCATCTTCGATGCGCTTGGCCAGATTAATTTCATCTTCCCGGGTTAATAGGTCTACGGTACCCATTTCACGCATGTACATGCGCACGGGATCCGTTGTTCGGCCAAACTCGCTCTCCACAGCACTCTTAAGTACTGCCTCAGCTTCCTCAACAACTTCTTCATCTTCCGGGTTTTGATGTTTTAGAATCAGGCTGTCCGGGTCAGGTGGGTTATCAAATACTTCAATACCCATGTCGTTGATCATGTTTACTACGGTCTCAATCTGATCCGTATCATGCATATCTTCAGGCAGATGGTCATTTATCTCACGATAGGTGAGAAACCCTTGTTCCTTGCCTTTCAGGATGAGACGTTTCAGTTCTGACTGCTGCGTTTTTTGATCCATGCAAACCTCGAGTGGAAGATGATCTAATATTTAATGTGCAAACGTTCAATTATAACGTTTGTTGGTTAATCAAGCTAGACGTACAGAATCAAAACATAGCCTTTAGTGCTTGATTTAACAGTCATTATCGGAAGAATCCAGACGAAGTGACTGTTTGAGCCGCGTAAAACGTCGAAGCTCGGATTTTTCCAGGTCGCTTAATTCAACAACTTGGGCTTTGGTAAGCAATTTATCAATATTTTGATCAATGATAAATTGGCGCACGTTGTTGTGATATTGAATCAAAACCGCCTTGTTTTCCTCTGCTACGAGTTTATGGTCCCAAACTGCTAGTTTTTCAAGTCTTGCATGATGTTTGGTGTCTCTAAATCCTTCTACCAAACTCGCTGTGTTGGACTCGGTGTTGGTTTGTAGTCGTGCGATAAGGTCTAGTAGCGGTGGAATTGCCGGATGATCGATACTGTCCAGGTCATCCAGCGGTGGCATTTCTTTGATAAGGTTCGGGTATTGTAATAACAGACTGATTAAATAGGCAAAAGGGGACAAGGGTTGTGATTTCGTCTTGTTGCGATTATTTGGAAGTTGTTTATCCTTCTGGTTTTTTCTCTGCATTATGGCGTCAACGTATTTTTCATCGTCCAAGCCGCTTAATTCAGACAAACGTTTTGTAAGCAATACTTTGTACGGTCCTGCTGGAATAGTACTAATGAGTGGTTTAGCCAACTCAATTAAGCGTGCACGACCGTCGCGCCGCGTTATATCGGTATTTTCGTCAATACGCTGGAATAGAAAATCATCTAGTGGCGTTGATTCTTTTACTGCTTGACGAAACGCATCGGCGCTATTTTCTCGAACAAAGTCGTCAGGATCCATGCCGTCTGGTAAAAATAAAAAGCTAACCTGATGCCCGCTATGCATTTCGGGAAGGACGATTGACATGGCCTTTCGCGCAGCATCTCTTCCTGCCCGGTCTCCGTCGAAGCAAAATACGACATGAGGGGTGAGACGAAATAAACGTTGTAAATGTTGAGCCGTGGTCGCGGTTCCAAGTGTGGCAACAGCATTGTTAATCTCAAACTGGGCAAGCGCTACAACATCCATGTAACCTTCAACAACTACCGCATAGCCTTGTTGCTGTATTTCTTCGCGAGCGGCAAAAAGGCCATAAAGTTCCGAGCCTTTATGAAACAAGGGTGTTTCGGGCGAATTTAAATACTTTGGCTCGCCCTGGTCAATAATGCGACCGCCAAAACCAACGGTTCTGCCTCGATGGTCTCGAATTGGAAACATTACTCGTCCGCGAAATCGATCATAAAAACCACCGCGATCCCGTTTGATCGCTAAACCGGCTGTTTCCAGTTGGGTCGTTGGCACCGACTTTTCATCGTAGCTGTTAATTAATCCATCCCAGCTATCTGGCGCAAAACCGAGCTCGAAACGTTGGGCAACTTTGCCACTTAAACCGCGGTTCTTGAGATAGTTTATAGCGTTTTTACCCTCTGGATGCTTTCGCAATTGTTGCTGAAACCAGCGACTTGCTTGATCAAGGATCGGTAGAAGATAGTCAATTGAAGCCGAGCGGGGCTTGCTGCCTTTTTCGTAAGGTATTTCGAGGCCTTGTCGTTTTGCCAGATCCTCGATCGCATCCGGAAACTCAAGGTGATCGTAATTCATCAGGAAGCTAATTACATTGCCGTTCTGGCCGCATCCGAAGCAATGATAAAACTGTTTGTTCTGGCTAACTGTAAAGGAGGGGGTTTTTTCATCATGGAATGGACAGCACGCATGGAAATCCTTGCCTGCTTTGCGTAGCGGCACACGTTGTTCGATGATTTCAACGATATCAACTTGTTGTAACAGTTGATCGATAAAAAATTGGGGAATTTTGCCAGCCACAGCGATACTATACCGCAGCCTGCACTGCAATCGTTAATCCACCGAAAACGCTTGTAGGCGCGTGTAAGCTTTCTTCTGTTCTTGGCCGCAGATTAGCGTTGTTGGAAATACGCCCTCCTTTTGCAATCGGCAGTCAGGAGGAAAGCTTGTGTCGTATGATTCCGCTTAATGCACCCATATCGGCGCGTCCATCGACCATTGGTTTGAGCTTACCCATTACCTTGCCCATGTCTTTTATCGACGTGGCACCGGTATCGCTCATAACCTGATTAAGCATCGTATCGAGTTCTTCTGCAGATAGAGGAGGTGGCATGTACGTTTCTAGAACAGTTATTGACGACTGTTCTTTCGCTGCCAAATCATCTCTTCCTCCATCTGTGAATTGCTTGAAGGAATCACGACCCTGCTTAAGCATTTTTTGCAGTACTACTAAAACCCCAGCATCATCCAAAGTAGTTCGATCGTCCAGTTCCTTTCGTTGGATAGCCGCTCGAATCATTCGAATAGTTTCAAGGCGCTCAGAATCTTTCTCACGCATTGCTGCCTTCATTTCATCGACAATTCGGGATTTTAAATCCATGATTATGGATCTGAGATCTAGTAAAGTCTATTTCGTTGCACGCTGCCACGAGAAACACGTTTTTTCTCGCGTTTTACAGCAGCTGCTGATTTTCGCTTTTTAATTGAGGTCGGTTTCTCGTAGAATTCACGACGACGTGATTCTGTGAAAACACCTGCTTTTTCGCATGAGCGGCGAAAACGGCGCAGGATTAAATCAAATGGCTCATCTTGTTTTATACGCACAGCGGGCATAAAAATATGTCTCCTAAAGACGGTTTTATTTGGGCATCAGCCCCGAAAAAGGCGATGAATTATAATCGCTGCCCTGAAAAATGTATAGAGTGTTCTGTAAATCTTGCAGAAAACAACTGTTGTCTTGTAACTAATTGAAATATAAGAAAAATGAAAGTTCTTGGAATTGAATCCTCATGCGACGATACTGGTATCGCCATATTTGATACGAATGCTGGGCTACTTGCGCATCGTTTAGCATCACAAACTATCCACAAAAAGTATGGTGGTGTTGTTCCTGAATTGGCAGCGCGGGATCATATTCGTACCGTTTTGCCGCTTATTGAAAATGTCCTTGAGGATGCTGGATTAAACGGTGATGAATTAGATGGCATTGCTTTCACCCAAGGTCCCGGATTGGCCGGTGCACTGCTAGTTGGGGCATCTCTTGGGCAAAGTCTTTCATTCGGTTGGAATATTCCGTCCATAGGTGTGCATCACATGGAAGGACATTTGCTAGCACCGATGCTTGAGGAAAATGCCCCTGAGTTTCCGTTTGTAGCATTGCTGGTATCGGGTGGACATAGCCAGTTAGTGGATGTTGCCGGTCCCGGGCAGTACAAAATACTTGGGACCACATTGGACGATGCTGTTGGTGAGGCATTTGATAAAGCTGCAAAATTACTCGATCTCGGTTACCCGGGTGGACCCGCTATCGCACAACGCGCAAAAACTGGAACGCCTGACCGATTTACGTTCCCGCGTCCGATGACTAATCGACCCGGATTGGATTTTAGTTTTAGCGGTTTAAAAACCTATACGCTTACCACAGCAGAGAAATGTCGATCGGAAGATGGCACGATTGATGATCAAACGGTTGATGATATCGCTCATGCTTTTCAAGAAGCGGCGACTCATACATTGATGATTAAAAGTATTCGTGCATTGAAATCAGCAGGTCGGAAACGTCTGGTAATTGCTGGTGGTGTTGGTGCGAACAGGCGTTTGCGGGAACTTTTAGCTGAACAGTGTAATGCTGCTGGCTTTGATCTATTTTATCCACGTATTGAGTTTTGTACCGATAATGGTGCAATGATCGCCTATGCTGGAGCGCTTCGGTTGGCTGCGGGTGAGTTTCTCGAAGGTCATCGTTTCGATGTTCGGCCCCGCTGGTCGCTTGAGGAGCTTATCGCTATTCAATAAAAAGTGTCGTTCAGGTGGTCGTTATTGCTTGCCGATTTTAGGTTCGCTGCCGTCTCGTAAACGTTGAATATTACCTTTATGACGCCATATTAGGCATGCAGCTATAGCGGCACACATGATCGTTAATTGTATATTTCCGGCAAGCCAAAATGTCACAAACGGAGCGGCCACTGCGGCCGTAAGGGCAGATAAGGAAGAATAGCGCGAAATAATTGCCGTGGCCAACCACACTAAACCTATTACTGCGGATATGTGTAAACTCATGCCGAGAAAAACCCCAAGTGCGGTCGCAACGCCTTTGCCACCTGAAAAGCCGAAAAATACGGGGAATAAATGCCCAAGAAATGCTAGGAATCCGGTAAATGCTAACGCAGTATCTGATACGCCTAGTTTGATCCCTATGATTACCGGGATAATTCCTTTTACTACATCGCCTAATAGCGTTAACCCGGCACCTACTTTACTACCTAAGCGCAAAACATTAGTTGCGCCGGGGTTTTTAGAGCCGCCGTCTCGTGGATCTGGTAGCCCCATCAAACGGGAAACAATAACGGCGCTAGATAGTGAGCCGAAAAGGTATGCGATTACGGGAATTGCATAATCAATCATTGGCGGAGAAATCCTATGTGTGATCCGATGTTTATTTAATATTACCGGAAAAGTTATCAAGAAGTCTGTAGGTGAGTGATTAAGATATACTTAAGGAATAAAGCATACCGTTAAAGTTGCTGCGGTCTGCGAGTATAAAAATTTTGTTTCACTGGAGAAATATTATGAAGGGCTTAATGATGGAGCGCCAGCTCCTTGTTATTGATATTTTAAAACACGCAAATCGAAACTTTCCAAATGTTGAGATAGTCTCGGAAACCGTAGAAGGGGGACGTCATCGTTATACCTATTCAGATGCTTATCGACGGACTGCAAAACTGTCAAACGCATTACAACGACTAGGCGCTAAAACCGGCGATAGAGTTGGAACACTTGCCTGGAATGGATATCGGCATTTTGAGCTTTACTACGCAACTGCCGGCACGGGTACGGTTATTCATACCATTAACCCGCGGCTTTTTCCTGAACAATTAATTTATGTAATCAACCACGCAGAGGATCGCTGGTTATTTCTTGAAACTAGTTTTGTTGAGGCTGCAGAGAAACTGGCGCCGCATCTGCCCACCATTGAAGGTTTCGTTATTCTATGCGACCGGGAGCATATGCCGGAAACCAGTTTACCTAATGCCATGTGCTACGAAGACCTTCTAGCGATCGAAGAAGAGGAATATAGCTGGGCTGAGCTTGATGAAAAAACAGCTTGTGGCTTGTGTTACACATCTGGAACAACGGGAAACCCCAAAGGTGTTCTATATAGTAATCGGGGTGTTGTGCTGCATACCATGGCCTCTGGTGCACCTGATGCCATCCATTACTCTCTGCAAGACGTGGTAATGCCCGTGGTTCCAATGTTTCATGTGAATGCATGGGGTTCCCCTCATGCATCGCCTATGTTTGGTGCGAAACTGGTACTCCCCGGGCCGAAGATGTTGGACGGCAAGACGTTACAAGCGTTGATTAACGAAGAGGGTGTAACAATTTCACTCGGTGTGCCGACAATTTGGACGGCATTGATGAATTACGTGAAGGAAAATGGTGGTGACCTTAAGCCAATGAATCGCTCGATAATTGGAGGGTCGGCTTGTCCACCGGCTCTTATGAAATCTTTTCGCGATTATGGTGTTCGTGTGCGGCATGCGTGGGGAATGAGCGAAACTACACCGCTTGGTGTGTTGAATACACCAAAACCAGAATTTGCTAGCTGGCCGCTTGAAGAGCAACAACGAATGGATGAAAAAACGGGGCATGGTTTTTTTGGTATCGAGATGAAAATTGTCGATGGGGATGATACGGAATTGCCTTGGGATGGCGTTCAGTTTGGTGCTCTTAAAGTGCGCGGTCCTTGGGTGTGTAATGATTATTTTAAATTAGATGGGGCGAGTGATGCACACGATGCCGACGGCTGGTTCAGTACCGGTGATGTGGCAACCATAGACGAATATGGCTTTATGCAAATTACCGATCGTACTAAAGATGTTATTAAATCCGGAGGTGAGTGGATAAGCTCAATAGAGCTTGAAAATATAGCCGTTTCCTATCCGGGGGTTGCGGAGGCGGCCAGCATCGCCATGGAGCATACAAAATGGGGTGAAAGACCATTGCTGGTTGTACGGAAAAGTGAAGGTGTCGCAATTGATAAGCGGGCTCTGATTGATTTTTATCAGGGGAAAGTCGCAAACTGGTGGATACCAGATGCTGTTGAGTTTATAGAAGAAGTTCCGCATACCGCGACCGGTAAGGTTAGTAAACTAAAGCTTCGTGAGCATTTTTCAAACTATGAATGGCCAGCTGGTACAGACCCTAAGCGTGAATAATTTGCTTACACGAGTTACGGCTTATGGCCATTATAGATAGTATTCAACCGCAGAATGTCGCAACTACTGAGGCGGCAGGCGGGGAGTACAGTATTACTTTTGAACCGGTGCACGGTCGTGTTAAAGCCAAAGTTGCGGGCAAGGTAGTAGCCGATAGCCAGATGACGATGTTATTGACCGAAGGACGACTGGTTCCGGTTTATTATTTCGATCGTCAGGATGTGCGGATGGATCTGTTGCATGCCAATGAAAAAACCTCACACTGTCCATTTCGCGGCAATCCGACCTATTACGATATTCATATTGATGAACATCAAGTTCCAAGTGGAGCGTGGAGTTATGAATCTCCGTATCCTGAGTCCGATTACGTGAAAGACTACGTCGCCTTCTATGCAGATTGTGTGGATGAATGGCTTGTAGAGAAGAAAGTTGAGCATGAAAAGGAAAGCATCAGTTCCAACAATCCGCTTATTAATTGGTTAGTACTCGATGCATGGCAGGCTCAATCAATAGCGGATTTAGTAGCTCGATTACTCCAGGCGCTGCAGGCAATGGATGTCGCCATTTCTCGGTTTGCATTAATAACTCGTACCTTGCATCCCCAGCTATTTGGATCATCTTATCGATGGGAAAAAGGTAGTGATAATGTTCTGGAAGGCACGGTAGGCTATGAAGTACTGCAGTCGGATCAGTATTTGAATAGCCCGCTCTTGCCGATTTTTGAAGGCGCGGGCGGCGTTCGTAGACGTTTGGATAATGGCAGTACTGATGACTTTCCGGTACTTAAGGATATTCGCGATGCAGGTGGTACCGATTATGTGGCTATGCCCCTCATTTATAGTGATGGACAGGTGAATGCCATCACCTTGGCGACAGATGTTTCCGGTGGGTTCTTAACCGGTGATTTGGGTAGAATAAATGAAGCGTTGCCATTACTTGCTCGCTTAATAGAAGTATTCGCTCAACGGGAAAAATCCAAGACGTTACTCACTACCTACCTTGGGGAGCAGTCGGGCCAACGTGTCCTTGATGGACTGGTTAAGCGCGGTGATGGTGAGGATATTTACGCGGTGATCTGGTTTTGTGATTTACGCGAGTCGAGTGGGTTGGCTGCATCAATGACTCGCGCTCGTTTTCTTCAACACCTGAATGCTTTTTTCGACAATGTTGTCGGTGCCGTGCTGGAAAATAAGGGTGAAGTACTGCGTTTTATTGGAGACGCTGCGTTGGCTATTTTTCCGTTCCAGGAACTTGATGATAAAAGTAGAAAGCTTGCATGTCAGAATGCACTGGCGGCCGCCTTGGATGCGCTCAATAGTATTGCGAAGTTGAATGCCATAAGCCATGATACAGGCTTGGAGGCCATTGGCTTCGGTATAGGGCTGCATCTCGGTGTTGTAACCTACGGTAATATTGGAACTAGCTCCAGGTTAGAATTTACAGTCATCGGGGCGGCGGCAAACGAGGCTGCGAGAATTGAATCGTTATGTAAGTCATTGGGTCATCAGGTATTGCTGTCAGAGGAATTTGTTAGCGCCTGTGGCGAGTCGCATTGCTCGGTAGGCAAGCACAGTTTGCGTGGAACACAACGGGAGTTCGAACTGTTTATACCTCATTGGTCGAATGACCAGTCTCCATTATAAACCTATTTAACTAAACTATTACGGGGTCAGTAAACTATGTTTGCAGGAAAGTCACTATCGTTATCTATGATCGAAGATGGTATTTGCAGTTTGACGTTTGACTTGCAGGACTCTTCTGTCAACAAATTCGATCGACAAACTGTGGCGGAATTGTCCGAAGCGATCGACATATTGAGCTCACAATCAAACGTTACCGGATTGGTTATTTTAAGTAATAAACCTGCATTTATTGTGGGTGCAGATATCGGTGAGTTTCTGCAAACATTTAAGTCTAGCGACGATGTTTTTCAAGCGGAAGTTCTTGTGGTTCACAACCTTTTTGCAAGAATTGAAAATTTGCCATTTCCTACCGTAGCTGCCATTAACGGTATCGCTCTGGGTGGAGGTTTCGAGCTATGTCTTGCCTGCGATTTTCGCATCGCAACAGCTGATACTCTCGTAGGACTGCCCGAAGTAAAATTGGGATTGCTACCGGGCTGGGGCGGTACCATTAGACTGCCTCGTATTACGGATGCTGATACCGCTGCAGATTGGATTATTTCCGGTAAACCGCAATCTGCAAAAAATGCATTGGACTGTGGTGCAATCGATCAATTAGCAGAAAACGGTGAATTAATATCTGCGGCATGCGCAATGATCAAACACGCGGGTCTTCATTCTGCTAGTTACAGTGATCGGCGCACAAAAAAGCGTTCGTCGCTGCTAGCCGATGTTACCCAAACTGCAGCTGTTATGGATACTCATATTGCGACTGCAGAGAAAATATACGGTAAGCATTATCCCGCAGCGAAAATTGCGATGACGGCAATAAAGGATCATTTGTATGTAGATCAACAACAGGCAAGTCAAATTGAGACTTCGGCTTTTGTTGCGGTCGCCAGAACAGCCACTGCTAGTAGTTTGATTGCCCTGTTCCTGAATGATCAGTATATGAAAAAACAAGCGAAGCAGTATGCGGGTAATTCCACACCAATAAATTCTGTAGGTGTGTTAGGGGCAGGAATTATGGGTGGGGGTATCGCTTATCAGTCGGCGCTAAAAGGCATGTCTGTTGTGATGAAGGATATTAATGACGCGGCATTGGAACTTGGAATGGGTGAGGCCGACAAGCGGCTTTCCAGTTTGGTTCATCGCGGGCGTCTTTCTGACGAGAAAAAACAACAGGTATTGGCTCGGATTAAACCAACGTTGTGTATGGACGAATTGCGCGATTGCGAGTTGGTCATTGAGGCTGTGGTTGAGAACGCAGATGTAAAATTAAGCGTTTTATCGGAATGTGAGAAGGTTGTAGATGCTAACGCGACTATCGCTAGTAATACATCGACTATTTCTATAGACAAATTATCTGCCGCCACCGAGCGGGCTGAGCAGTTCTGTGGAATTCACTTTTTTAACCCGGTGCATGTCATGCCTTTGGTGGAAATCATACGCGGTCGACACACATCAGAGCAATCTGTTTCTAATGCTGTGAGCTATGTTCAAAGCATTGGAAAAAGACCTGTAGTTGTAAATAATTGCCCGGGTTTTTTGGTTAATCGAGTTTTATTTCCATATATAAAGGCATTCGATGATCTGGTAAATGAAGGTGTAGATTTTCGGCAGATCGATAGAGTAATGACGGAACTAGGCTGGCCGATGGGTCCGGCCCATTTGCTCGATGTTGTGGGCATTGATACGGCTATTCATGCAGGGGATATCATGGCTGAGGCATTTCCGCAACGAATGAACTCAAGCTATGAAACGGTTACACGTAAGATGCTTAGTCAGGGGCGTCTCGGCCAGAAATCGGCTAGTGGCTTCTATCGTTATGAACTTGATGAACGCGGCCGGCAAGTTAAAACTGATGACGACAATGGGTTAAATATTGCCTATGGGGAAACGCCATCGTTTCACTCTTTGGCGGATCAGGATATTGTTGATCGTATGATGATACCGTTATGCATTGAATTGGTTAGGTGTCTGGAGGAGAATATAATAGATTCTCCGATAGCCGCAGACATGAGTCTTATTTGGGGTCTGGGGTTTCCTACTCATATTGGTGGCGGATTCCGATATATCGATAGAATCGGTATTGTTGAGTTTTGTCGACGCGCTGGGGAATTTTCATCCATGGGAATTGCTTACAACCCAACGTCGCAAATGTTGGAGCGAGCATCGCTGAATAAATCGTATTTTTAAAAATAAGGTTTATCCAAAATTTTAATCTCAACGTAAATTAATGAAATAACGAAATGGATATTATATTTTTACACGGCTTAAAAATTGAATGTGTTATCGGCGTATGGGAATGGGAGCGCAAGATTACCCAAAGTGTTTATATCGATCTTGATATGGGATGGAACATTACTAAAGCTGCAGAAACTGATGATTTGGAGTACACATTAAGTTACAAGGACGTTGCGAAGCGGGTAACCCAGATGGCTCAAGAAGGTAAGTTTAACTTAGTCGAGACTATGGCTGAGCGAATCGCTGAAGTTGTTATAGGAGAATTTGACTCTCCATGGTGTCGGGTTAAGGTGAATAAAAAGGGCGCAGTGAGCTCAGCTAAAGATGTGGGAGTACTCATTGAACGGGGCACAAAACAATCGTGATGCAGCGTGTTGCCATAGGTGTTGGCAGCAACACCAACCGTAGACAGCATATTCGACAGGGAGTTCGAGCATTGCAAAACCAGTTTGGCGATGTTAGATGTTCCCCGGTTTATAGAACGGTAGCGGTTGGTTTCGATGGGCCAGACTTTTTTAACTTGGCCTGTATTTTTTATACGATTCTCACACCCAGTGAATTAAAGGTTGCGCTGAAATCAATCGAATGCAAAGAAGGTCGTACGCAAACCGAAAAGCAATTTGCGTCTCGAACGCTTGATATGGATATTCTGCTTTACGGTGATGAGGATTTACACAGTGAGGGTTATGATATTCCACGCAAGGAAATTACAGAAGAAGCTTACGTGTTATTGCCACTGTCGTTGCTGTTGGTCAATGAAAAACATCCTCTCTTAAACATCACGTTTCGAGAGATGTGGGAACAATTTGATGGGAGTGAAGTAGTATTGCCGAAACGATTAGATTGGATGCCTTAGTTTATCTATAGGTACCTGGCAGATTGAATCTATGTGGTTTACCGGAGTAATAGAACCGACGCAAAAATCCGTGTGATTGCGCCGGTTGTTTTTATAAATTACGCTGCAAACTCTACAGCCACACTTTTACCACGCTCGGCAGATTCGACAAATGCTGGCATCTGATCAAAATTAAGATAGCGATAGATTTCCGGAGACATGGTGTTGATTTGCTTGGCGAAACCAAGATACTCTTCTTTCGTAGGTAGTTTGCCAAGTACCGAAGCAATTGCTGCAAGTTCAGCCGAGGCTAAAAATACATCAGCACCTTGGCCCAGTCGATTAGGGAAGTTACGTGTCGAGGTTGATACCACCGTTGAGTTGGCTGCAACACGTGCCTGATTACCCATACAAAGTGAGCAACCCGGCATTTCCGTTCGTGCACCGGATTGGGCGAAGATATTGTAGTAACCTTCTTCCATTAATTGGTGTTCATCCATTTTTGTCGGTGGTGCGATCCATAAACGTGTTGGTATTACCTGTCCAGCCGCCTCTAGTAATTTACCTGCTGCTCGAAAGTGCCCGATATTTGTCATACACGAACCGATGAACACCTCATCAATTTTGGTGCCGGCAATATCAGAAAGTGTTTTAACATCATCTGGATCATTGGGGCATGCGAGCAGTGGCTCGGTAATTTCCGACATATTGATCTCGATAATTTCGGCGTACTCTGCGTTTTCATCAGCGCGTAGTAAGGATGGATTCTCAAGCCAGGTTTCCATTTCCCGTGCGCGCCGTTCTAACGTGCGAGCGTCCTGATAACCGTTATCGATCATCCATCGGAGCATTACGATGTTTGACCGTAAATATTCTGCTACCGATTCTTCAGACAGGTTAATCGTACATCCTCCTGCTGATCGTTCCGCACTAGCGTCGGATAATTCAAAGGCTTGTTCTACAGTTAAACTCGGCAGACCTTCAATTTCGAGGATTCGACCGTTATAAACGTTCTTTTTTCCTTTCTTCTCAATCGTCAGTAACCCGCGTTGAATGGCAGCATAAGGTATAGCATTAACCATGTCGCGCAAGGTAATACCCGGTTGCATCTCGCCAGTAAATCTCACTAATACGGATTCTGGCATATCTAACGGAATGACACCGAGTGCGGCACCGAAAGCTACAACACCTGAACCGCCCGGAAAGGAGATGCCAAGAGGAAAACGTGTATGAGAATCTCCTCCTGTACCCACTTGATCAGGGAGCAGCATACGATTTAGCCAGCTATGAATGATGCCATCACCAGGGCGCAGTGAAACCCCACCACGATTGTGCATAAAATCAGGCAAACTGTGTTGGGTATCGATATCCACCGGTTTCGGATAGGCCGCCGTATGACAAAATGATTGCATTACCAGATCTGCTGAAAAGCCTAAACACGCGAGCTCTTTGAGCTCGTCTCGAGTCATCGGGCCCGTTGTATCCTGTGAACCTACTGTTCCCATGCGTGGTTCGCAATAGGCGCCTGGTCGAACACCTTGTCCTTCGGCTAGACCGCAGGCACGACCCACGATTTTCTGGGCAAGGGTGAAACCTTTATCGTTTGCCTTTAAATTGGCAGGACGACGAAATACTTCAGTAGGCCCTAGACCTAGCGCCTCCCGCGCTTTATCAGTAAGAGTGCGTCCGATAATGAGTGGGATACGTCCACCGGCTTTAACTTCGTCTAGTAGAACATCGGTTTTATGTTGGAATTCGCATACTACTTCACCCGCCTCGTTTTCGATTACACCGTCATGGGGTTTAACAACAATAACATCGCCCATATTCATGTTATCTACAGAGCATTCAATCGGTAGTGCGCCGGAGTCTTCCACGGTGTTAAAAAATATAGGTGCAATTTTGTTTCCAATAACCACACCACCTTGTCGTTTGTTTGGAACAAAAGGGATATCATGACCCATGTGCCATAGCACGGAATTGGTGGCTGATTTTCGCGAAGAGCCGGTTCCGACCACATCACCAACATAGGCCAATGGTAAACCGAGGGCTTCCATATCGTTGATTTGCTCAATAGCTCTGGTGATTCCTTCTCGTGGGTTTTTCAAAAAGGCGAGAGCATGTAGTGGAATATCGGGCCGAGACCAAGCGTCTTGTGCAGGCGATAAATCATCGGTATTGGTTTCACCAACCACTTTGAATACACGAAGTTTAATTTCTGCAGGAATATCTTCTTTTGTAGTAAACCATTCAGCATCTGCCCATGATTGCATTACGGCTTGTGCGTGGTTATTGCCTTGCTTAGCCTTTTCTGCAACATCGTATAGGGCGTCAAACATGAGCAATGTGTATTTCAATTGCTCAGCCGCTACTTCAGCAAGCTCTGGGTCATCGAGTAAATCGATCATGGGCTTGATGTTATAGCCGCCCAACATGGTGCCAAGCAGTTCTACTGACCGTTTCTTGTCAATTAGTGGTGAGGTAGCATCGCCTGTGGAGATTGCCGCTAGGAATGCGGCTTTAACATAGGCTGCCTCGTCGACACCTGGTGGAATGCGGTTTATTAGCAGGTCTAGTAAAAATTCACCTTCACCCGCTGGAGGGTTCTTAAGCAATTCAACCAGAGAGGAGGTTTGTTCCGGATTTAGAGGTAGCGGTGGTATACCGAGTTCTGCTCGTTCATCAACATGGCTTCGATAGGCTTCTAACATGGGGGCACCTTGGGTTGTAATTGCGATTTGATGCACTCTGACGCAGACATTGTCATGATCAGATGCGAATACGAAAATTTAGCAAATCTCTAATTATAAGTAAAATTGATAGTTTGCATAGATAACATGTTAAAATTGCATGACTATGGATTTACAACTTATTCGATCATTTTTAGCCGTTTGCGACGCCGGTGCGATTACTGCTGCCTCTGTGCAGGTAAATATTACTCAGCCAGCCTTATCCAGGCGTATTGCCCAACTCGAAGCGTTTCTAGGTGCGGACCTTTTTGTGCGGGGAAGAAAAGGAGTTGAACTCACCGAAGTGGGCATTCGTGTGGCTGAAGAAGGGCGTTTGTTAGTTAACCGCTATGATCAGCTTAGAGCTGAAATCACACGTATGAAGGGCCTTAAAGGTGGAACTGTTCGAATAGGTGGTGGAGCAACAGCGGTTTCGTTCTTATTGCCGGAAGCTATCGCGGTGTTTCAGGCGCGCTATCCCGAAATACATTTTCAATTGAAGGAAGCTGGCAGTAGTGAAGTACTGCGTGCTGTCAGTGATGGAGCATTGGAGTTAGGTGTGGTTACTATGCCGGTGGCAAATAGGGACTTTGATATTAAGCCGCTAATCTCAGATAAAATTGTTTTGGTTGCCCGTAATGATCATCCTTTGGCGGTTAAAAATAATGTGCATGTTGAAGATCTGTTGGGTAGAAGTTTCGTCGGATTCGAAGCAGGAAGTGCAATACGACAAATAATTGATACGGCACTGCGAGATGTTGCGGTTGAAATGAATGTAGTAATGGAACTACGTTCTATCCCGGCGATTTTGAGAATGGTTGCTACAACCGGTAATCTGGCGTTTGTTAGTCGGCTAGGATTAAAGGGGCAGGTTGATGTATCCGAGATACCCGTTTTTGGTTTAAAAATGGAGCGGCAACTAGCGATCATTAGTAAGAAGTCGGGTCGACTATCTCCGGCAGCAAGAGCCTTCGCTGAAGTGCTGGCTATTGCCAGATAGCTTATTGTGGATATGGTTGATTCTATCACTGGGAGAAGCCTGTACTTAAGACTGGCTCCTCCTGGAAAACGATTATCCTTTTATCCGCATTTAGAATCGCCGCAGTTTAGGCAAGTCATGCAACCGTCTAAAAGAACTAATGCTTTGGTCTGGCATTTTTTGCATAAGCTGGAGCCTGCCGGAAAGGTGCCATCGGAACTATCGGCATTGGCTTTATTAGCCTCTTGTGTACGCTCTTCATACTCCTTACGTTTATCGTCCATTAGTTTCTGGCGATCTGTATCCGGTTCGTCGTCCTTTATCATGCCGATCATGCGCATGTGAGCTTCTATAGCGTCGCCAATTTCGGAAACCAATGAAGGTGTGTACCTGCCACCTCGTTTGAAGTATCCACCCTGCGGGTCGAATACACTGTGTAGTTCTTCAACCAGAAAAATAACATCGCCGCCTTTTCGAAATACCGCAGAGATAATACGCGTGAGAGCAACTATCCATTGGAAGTGGTCCATATTTTTAGAATTAATGAAAATCTCAAATGGACGACGTTTTTCATAAGGTGTATTTGGATTGAGGATAATGTCGTTGATCGTTACATACAGGGCATGATCAGACAACGGTGTCTTAACCTTGTAGGTACTTCCCAACAACATCTCAGGACGTTCTACTTTTTCATGCATTTGCACTACGTTTGGCATCGAAGCCTCGCCTTCTGGAATCGATGTTTGTGATTGTTCAGATGGTTTTGCAGCTTCTTCGCTTTGCGGTTTTACCACTTCGTAGTTGGTAATTGGGTTCGAAATCTTGATAGCCATTTGTTCAGGTCTCTACTTAGAATTTTCCGTAGTAGCCCTCTTTAAGGGCATCGAAAAGGTTAGCTGCTGTATGGGTTTCACCATCATATTCAATTTCTTCGTTGCCCTTAACCTCAACGGTTTCTCCGTTTTCCAGGCTGAAGCGATACATGGTGTTGGCAAGATCTTCATCTTTAACCAGAACACCTTGAAATGCTTCCGGGTTGAAGCGAAATGTTGTGCAGCCCTTTAGACCTTTTTCATGAGCATAACGGTAAATATCCTTAAAATCGTCGAAAGCATAGTCTGAAGGAACGTTTGCGGTCTTTGAAATAGATGAGTCGATCCATTTCTGAGCTGCTGCTTGCACATCAACATGTTGCTTCGGAGCAATATCGTCTGCGCTTATAAAGTAGTCCGGCAAGCCGGCAGTTGATGTCGCATTCTGATCAACAAAGTGTCGATAGGCAAGCAGCTCGAATGAGAATACATCAACTTTTTCTTTCGATTTCTTTCCTTCACGTATTACGTTTCGGCTGTATTGATGCGCAAAAGATGGCTCAATACCATTGCTTGCATTATTGGCTAATGAAAGACTGATGGTTCCTGTTGGAGCGATGGATGTGTGGTGACTATAACGAACACCGTGTTCCGCAATTTGGTCGGTTAGTGCGTCGGGAAACTGTTGCATGTAGCGACTATATTTCGCCATTAACACGCGTCCTGGTAATTTGTCCCCAATGGAATGGCCATCTTTCTCTAGTTCTGGTCTTTGGCGAAACATTTTCGGTGTAATTTCAAACATATCGTCCATAACCGGCGCTGCGCCTTTTTCCTTAGCCAGTTCTACACCCACTTCCCAGCCAATTTCAGCCATTTCTCGAGCGACACGCTCGGTAAACTCAAGGCTGTCATCATCACCGTAGCACATTTGCATCATAACCATCGATGAACCAAGCCCTAGAAATCCCATACCGTGTCGACGTTTATACTCAATTTCGCCTGCTTGCCCTTCCAGTGGTAAACCATGAATTTCAACCACGTTATCTAACATGCGACTAAATACGGCGACTACTTTGCGAAAGTTTTCCCAATCGAATTTAGCATTTTCTGTAAACGGATTAGTAACAAAACGAGTTAGGTTGACTGAGCCGAGTAGGCAGCTGCCATACGGGGGTAGGGGTTGTTCGCCACAAGGGTTGGTTGCGCGTATGTTTTCACAGAACCAGTTGTTGTTCATTTCGTTGATTTTATCAATGAGGATAAAACCCGGTTCTGCAAAATCGTATGTGGAGCTCATTATGAAATCCCACAAACGTTGTGCCTTTATTGTTTGGTACACGCGACAGGCGATTTCGCCTTTATCATTCGATGTGTAGTTTTCAGTAATAGGCCAGTCGCGCCATACAATTTCGCACTCGTTTTCTTCTAGCTCTTTCGCTGTTGCTGGGAATATCAACTGCCAATCGTCGTCGTTTTTAACCGCTTCCATAAAATCATCGGTAATCAGACAAGATAAATTAAATTGACGTAAGCGACCGTCTTCCCGTTTTGCTTTAATGAAGTCGCGGACATCTGGATGGGTGATTTCAAATGTTCCCATCTGCGCACCACGTCGACCGCCAGCACTGGACACGGTGAAGCACATGGCATCGAAAATATCCATAAAAGACAGTGGGCCAGAGGTATATGCTCCCGCACCGCTTACAAACGCGCCTTTAGGGCGCAATGTGGAGAATTCATAGCCAATACCACAACCGGCTTTAAGGGTTAAACCGGCTTCGTGTACCGAGTTCAGAATGCCGTTCATTGAATCCGGAATACTGCCGGATACTGTGCAATTGATTGTGCTAGTCGCCGGCTTATGAGCCTGTGCGCCAGCATTGGATATAATTCGTCCTGCCGGAATTGCACCATTTTGCAATGCCCACACGAATTTCTCGTGCCATAGCTCGCGCAATTCTTCGGAAGTCTCAACATCGGCTAGTGCGCGGGCTACACGCATATAGGTTGATTCGAGTGATTGATCGACAGCACAGCCGTTTTTTGCCTTAAGGCGGTATTTCTTATCCCAAATATCAAGGGATGTGCTTTGGAATTCAATCTCGGTCGTACGTGGTTTTAACGCTGTAATGTGCGCTGATTTCATGGTTTTAAACGACTCCTGGAAACTACTCGTAATTTTGTTTTAGTCATCCGTCAAACTGCGGACATTAATCTTCAATATCTATATCTTATTGTTTGTGCGTAGCGAACTTTGTCGTTATACGGGTACAACGGGTTTGCTTGTTTACAACACTTCATCATTTGGCAACTGGCGCTTCTATTGGCTAGCTGTAGCGTATAGTGCGTGACAACTAATTTTGTAAGTTAGGCGTGGTTTATGTCATCGTACTCGATAAAACCACGCTAAAATATTGTTAACACATCGATTTGTTCACAGCGGAATTATGGGTGTTAATAGATTTCTGTAAGAATTTCGCTGTGCCCACAACATGTTGGTGTATTACGAAGAATAACCCCTATATGTTGTGGTCGTCAACGTTGATTCGATTAAATTTGGAGGTTTATTTAGCTCTCGATATAACCGCTATTGAGATAAGATTTACGTGTTTTCCGATTGCTGCGAAGAGTTAAACGACGAAGCCTGCAAACTAACAGATTATTGGGGATTTTAAAAAATGGCGATGATATTTTAGTGATATTTGACGAAACTAGCGGGTCAGTTGGCAGTACACTTCCGAAACTTCTTTTGGCAACTTTCGAACATCGTCTACCACCGCATAGTTAACCGCCCCATACATATGGGGAAGATAGTCGCTACCTTGACGATCGATAGTAATACAAAAAGGGTGAATACCCTTGTTACGTGCCTCGATCAGAGCTTTACGTGTGTCTTCAATTCCATAATCACCTCTATAACCATCGTAGTCGTCTGGTTTCCCGTCCGATAATGTTATTAGCAAACGGCTGCGGGCATCGATGGTGTCCATTAACGCGGTAAGATGACGAATAGTCACTCCCATTCGTGTGTAGTCGCGAGGCTTTATACCGGCTATTCGTTGTTTAATCGATTCGTTATAGGTTTCGGAGAACTGTTTTATGGTAAATAGTTCACAGCGTTTACGGGTCATGCCTGAAAAGCCGTAGATGGCATAACGGTCACCGAGAACCTCCAAAGCTTCACATAAAAGCACAAGCGCTTCCCGTTCGGCATCCACAATCCAGCCTTTCGTCGAACCAGAAAGGTCAACCATAAACATAACCGCTATATCACGGTCGGAGCGTTGGGTTTTTAGGAAAAGGCGATCCGTCATCTCTTCACCTCGACGCATGTCGGTATTGGCCTCAACCACTGCATCGAGATCAATGTCATCTCCAAATGGTTGTCTTTTATGGGTTTTTGGATCGTCACGTAGTATTTCGAATGATCTTCGTAAATCACCTACCACAGTGTGATACTTTGCAATCGTCTCATCGACGAAACCAGATTTTCCAGGAGCTATTTGCCGCTCATATAAAGTGCACCAGTGTTTCCGATAGTGTTTTCGCTGATAATCCCACTCGTCGTAGTAAAATACCGGGTCTGAGTTAGGCAATTCAGCGGGTAAATCAAGGTCCTCGCTCTCGTTGCCCGGAGATTCCTCGCTGTTATTATTAGCGTTTAACCATTCATCGGGGATTTGTGCTAGATCTTGCAGCATTCCCTCTAGTTTTTTGCGAAGCTCGGGAGGCATTTGAACTTGCTCACCGTTGATTGACAATTCCATCTGTTCATCTTCAGATTGATTGTCGAGGGAGATTTGCAGTTCTTTATCAGTTTCGTCCGATATTAGTGAGTTTTCGGCGTCAAGTTTTTGAATGAGTTCCTCAATAAGCTTGGCTAGCTCGGTTTTATCCTTATCCAGACGTTGCTTACTTGCCTGTTCTGCAGCGTGAATATCGATCGAACCGTGCCAGGGCTTGCTGTTCGTTAGCGGAATACGTCTTTTCAAAAATAGTCTAGTCCATTTTAGTGTGTCGTCTATTGTTGAAGTAGGTAGAGACAATACATCTATTGCGGTTTGCCAGGTCGCATCGTGTTTAGGTATGCCCGATAAATCATTGAGTTCGCGTTTCAATCCGGGTAATTCCCTGGAAATACAGGCATTTATTCGTTCGGCTTCCAAAGCGTGGAAAATCGACATCTTGTTCGCGTTATCCGGTAATTCGGACAATCGTTGCTCTAGACCGGGGGCGTCTGGGGTGGCACGTTTAAAAGTACCAAACCGATTCATTCCCCACAGATGAGTGGCCATAGCTTTGAGCACTAGTCGATTGCTTTTTCGATCAGAAAAATAGTTGATAACCTCAGGCAGATAAACAGATTCGGTATCTGTATGCGGGTGACTTGAACTACGAATCTGCATATTTCTACCGGACAAACCCTGCAGGTAGCGACCCAGCAACTCCCGTTCTTGTTTCAGTTTAACGGCTTGCCTGTGGGTGCCGGAATGTTTGATGAATGTATCGATTTCAATAAGAGCTGCGGTTCCAGGATACAGTCCAGATTGGTCGTAAATATCAAGTGCATTAACAACCCATTGCTCGACAAGTTGTAAATCCATTCTACTCATCGCAGCGGCGACGTTGGTTATAAACCGGTAACCGAGTTCCGCATTTGTGGCGCAAACAATTTTTAACCATTGAAGTGCAAATTGTTGCGACTTCTCAGTGCATTGGGATAGTGATGTTGCCGATTCACTTACGGTTCGTCTTGATGATAGTACCGGATCTAATACTCTTTCTAGAAGTCGCTCAAGTTCGGCGGTAGTTAGTGGCATGAGTTTTTAAACGCTGGGGTCAGATAGGCAGTTGACCAGAGATTTAACTGTTCGAGATAAATCACGGTAGCTTTGAGTTGGTTAAAATAAAGCGGTGCCTAATTCGTTAATTGCGGCGAGTAGATCAGGTTCGTCAGTTAACGCATCGGCGATAGCTGTTCGACAAGCCACGCGGGTATCAATGCCGCTCATTATTAGCTTACCGGTATGCACCAGCAATCGAGTACTGGCTCCCTCGTCGAGCCCATTTCCTTTGAGATTTCGCGTCATAACGGCGTATTTAACCAACATACTAGCTGTATCCCGATCAAGCCCCGTTTCTTGCACAACTATTTGAGTTTCCAGATTGGTAGTCGGGTAATTAAATTCGATGGCAATAAATCGTTGTCGAGTACTTTGCTTTAGATCTTTTAGAACACTTTGATATCCTGGGTTATAAGAAATTGCGAGGCAAAAGTGCTCATCTGCCTTCAGTAATTCCCCAGTCTTCTCAATGGGTAATACACGTCTGTCATCGGCAAGAGGGTGAATGACCACAGTGGTATCTTTTCGGGCTTCTACAATTTCATCAAGATAACAAATGGCACCCTGTCTAACCGCTCTGGCAAGGGGGCCATCAATCCACTGCGTTTCGCCACCGACAATAAGATAGCGTCCAACCAAATCTGAAGCCGTGAGGTCATCATGACAAGAAACCGTAACGAGCGGTCTCTTTAGACGCCACGCCATATGCTCCATAAACCGGGTCTTTCCGCAACCCGTAGGTCCCTTTAATAATATGGGGATATGATTTTTATAGGCCGCTTCAAATAATGTAATCTCGTCGCCCTGAGCCTCATAGTAGGGCTCTGATTCAAAAAGGCTATCGTCTTTTTTCGCGCTGATCGACATAGATGGGGTTCGTCTGAATTTGCAAATTGGATGATTGGAAGATTACCTGAAAACTCAGAATATGAACATCATGTTGTACTTAAAACGTTTGTTGGTATGATTTGTATCAATACTCATATCGATTGGCTAAATGCTGGTCTTTAACGATTAGATGCGACCAATCGAAAACGGAATTGCTAATGTTTTAACAAATTCCACGAACGACTACTCTGCAATTTAGGCAGCCAGCGAGAAAACTATGATCGATTTATGCGTTATTACTGGAGCGTCACGAGGGCTCGGCTACGAGATGGCTAAAATTCTACATGCTCAGGGTAAAACACTGCTATTAATTGCCAGAGGTGAAATTTCAATTGCGGGTCCCAATGTATTCACGTGTGAGGCGGACTTATCCAAAATTGAGGCAATCGCTACGGTTATGCAAATGTTCGAGCAACTACTGGATGTTAATAACTTACGGTCTGTGAGTTTACTAAATAATGCTGGGGCGGTAGAGCCAATTACATTTGCTGAAAAATGTTCAGCAACGGATACATTTAATGCTATTAGCTTAAATCTTTCGGCGGTTATTCAGTTGTCCTGTGGTTTTCTTGAGCGCACCAATAATTTGGCGTGCCCTAGAAAAATACTTAATATTTCGTCCGGTGCGGCAACCTCGGCTTATCGGGGCTGGAGCCATTACTGTGCCGCTAAGGCGGGAGTGGATCATTTTACACGGTGTGTTGGGGAGGAGCAGAAACTTCATCGAAATCCAGCACTTATTGTGAGTTTCGCACCCGGAGTCATCGATACACAGATGCAGAATACTATCCGTGATACAAGCGTTACAGATTTTCCGGACTTGGCTCGTTTTGTGGAACTAAAACGGCAGGGTAATCTTGTATCTGCAGACGTTGCTGCAAAGCAGACGTTGCAATTTTTGCAAAGAGACGATCTGGACAATGGTCAGAAATACGATATCCGTTATTAGGATTATATTTCCGACCACCGATTGGAATGTTCTAGCGTCCCTTAGCGGGTCGAAGCTTTGCTAACCTGTTTTTCGTGCGGCGCTGGCTACCCAGTTTACACTTGGATGCAGCGCTCCACGACGTAGTAGGATTTCTAATCCTAGTCGGTCTCGAATATCATCCAAATTCGATTGTGGTTCAAAACTGCTCTTCAAATGCTCCATGTGCTCGTGATTAATAAATAATACATTGGGTGCATACCCCATGTGCAATTCAAATTCCCTGAATAAACGATAAATATAGCTTAGCATTATAGACACCCCAGTTTGACGTGATTAACTATAAGACGTTGCTTTCACTGATTAAGTTCAAATTAATGCGATAAAATTATAGTTTTAACAATACAGACATTACATTGTTGAGTTTAATTAAGTTACTTGCTCTATCAGTAACTTATACGCAGCCTCGATAGTCATTTTATTACGGCTAGAATATGTTGAGTCAAGAGTTTTGACAGGTGGTATTCTAATCAATAGTTTGACGAATGTTTTGAATGTGATGTGTTAGCTGAAAGGCGACTCCAAGCATGGTGCTATGCATGATCTAGGACGGTTCTTATTTCTCCAGTGTGTATACTTAGCACGCATTTTAGCTTATCTAGGAAAATATACTCCACATACCTTAAACGTGCATTTTGCTCAGGGCTTTTTCTTTGGTAGGCTGTATCGTGGTCGTGTTGATGCACATCTTACTAAGGGCAATAGCTAGCTCCAAGAATTTCACCCATTGGTTTTTGTACTAAGATTGCACAACGTTGCTCGGGTGGCAGGTCGGAAATATCCCAATTGAATTCTTCCACTCCACCATTCCATAGTCCCACGCGTTGCATAGCTGTGACGACATTAAAGTTTCTCATTGATGCACCTTTATTCTCTCCTGACTTTATCTCGGTGGTAATCTCGGGGATAAAGTTAATGAGCCAAATATTGGCGCGGACGTTAGGTTCACCATTAATCTTTACTGCTAGATTGTTGTTCTTAGCGGATAGTACGTAAATTTGGGTCGGTATTTTTGTCTGTTTTTCGAGTTGATGACGTAGCTGCTGTGAATTGCTGCCAACAAGAGCGAAATTCCCGTTTACTATCATTTGCGGAGTGTAAACTCCGCGTCTGCCCTGCAACGGGAGTGTATTGTAAAGTCGTTGACGGGCCGTATGTTGCGGATTAGAAAATGGGTCTTGCCAGCTGCCGTCATCGCCGTGGACAAGTTGATCCCAATAATCTACGTGAAATTCGAATCCAATAATGTTTTTATTACTTTTTAGAGTTGCACCTAGTAATTCGTCTGCCGGTGGACAGGAATAACATCCTTGTGAGGTGAACAGCTCAATTACGGCTTTAGTCGATTTGGATTCATCATGTGTAGAACCGATAGCCGGTAATGTAAGTGTAAATACTAATATGGCTGCAAAGGTTTTCATAAATTATGCTTAGTCAGGGGATTATGGTGTCTGACACGCAAAATAGTTTTTCGTTCCTTAATTCCCCTGAGCTTTACGCGTTCCTGGTATCACACCTAGATGATGGTGCATGAGTATTACAAAACCTTTAATTAACTCTAATGATGACGGTTAAACAGGTGACACTTTTGATGATTCGGGTAAACTTCGCGCGTTTTGTTTTTAAATTTAACTAACTATGCAAGAGAAATCTGAGGGTATCATGCAGGAAAGCTTACACCAGAAGTTTGATGTAATTCGACATTGGTTGAATGAACAAATTGTTGGGCAGCAAGAACTTGTAACGCGGCTACTGATTGGGTTATTGGCGGACGGCCATCTTTTAGTTGAAGGAGCACCGGGACTGGCGAAGACCCGTGCAGTTCGATTGATGGCCGATTGTGTCGAGGGTGATTTCCACCGAATACAGTTTACACCGGACCTGTTGCCGGCTGATCTAACCGGTACCGAAATATTTCGGCAACAAACAGGAACCTTTGAGTTTCAACGTGGGCCGCTATTTCACAGCATTGTGTTAGCTGACGAAATCAATCGAGCGCCCGCTAAGGTGCAGTCTGCATTGCTTGAGGCAATGGCTGAGAGACAGATCACTGTGGGTCGCGAGAGCTATGAGTTGCCAGAATTGTTTATGGTAATGGCGACACAGAATCCGATCGAACAGGAAGGTACGTATCCCCTACCCGAAGCTCAATTGGATCGCTTCTTATTGCACATTTTTGTTGATTACCCCGAGGTTAGCTCGGAGTTGGCTATTTTAAATATTGCACGAAACGAAGCGCTGGGGCAGGGGGGAAAGACGGGACTGGACGTTCAATCGAAATTAAACCAGGAGGAACTATGGTCTATTCGCAAAGAAGTGCTACAGATATATATGACCCCAGAGGTGGAGCGTTATATTGTTGAATTGGTTCTTGCAACGAGAACAAGTGGCACAAACGATTCGACATTCTCTCGTTGGTTGGAGTATGGGGCGAGCCCGCGTGCGACTATTGCATTGGATCGTTGTGCCAGAGCTTATGCGTGGGCATGCGGTCGAGATTATGTATCTCCTGAGGATGTTCAGGAGATGGCGCCAGATGTGCTTCGACATCGTATTATCCGCTCCTATGAAGCGGAGGCTGAAGGTGTGAGTGCAAATCAAATTATTCAGAGTTTGCTGAGCACAGTTGCGGTGCCGTAATGTCAGTGGAGCTTCAGGGCCTTCGAGGTGCAGACTATAGTGTTGATGATCTGTTAAGACTGCGATATCGGGCAAAACAGATTCGATGGAAAAACCCGCCATCCTCTCGAGCTTCATCCAGTGGTGCTTTACGCTCCAAGTTTCGCGGTAGAGGTATGAATTTTGCAGAGTCGCGTCTTTATCTTCCTGGCGATGACGTGCGTATGATCGATTGGAAAGTAACCGCACGAAGCACACGAACCCATACTAAAATATTTGAGGAAGAGAAAGAACGTCCAGTATTCGTGGTCGCTGATATTGGTAGTCAAATGAGATTTGGTTCTCGAATTGCATTTAAACATGTGGTTGTAGCTGAGATTGCCGCAACGTTAGCCTGGCTTGCTGCTGAAAAAGGCGATCGCATTGGTGGCCTAGTTGGTTTGGATAAAACCCACGTTGAAGTGAAGCCTGTGGTTGGGCGCGGTGGCGTAACAAGACTGTTACGTGCTTTGGATACAAAAATGCCAAATCAGGATGTTTTTCAGGGTAGCAATTTATTATCAATGTTAAAACGAACCCAGCATGTAGCACATCCCGGAAGTCTGATTTTTGTAATTTCTGATTTTTCAGATTTTAATGAAGACATCCAAAATTTAATGTCTCGATTGAGGCAGCATAATGATTTAGCTTTGATTCAGGTGCTTGATGCTCTCGAGCTTCAGTTGCCACCCGTTGGACAATACCCCTTGAAGCATCCTGATGGTGTTCGCACGATTGATTTGTCGGGTAAGCAAAACCGAGTGAAGTTGGATGCGTTTTTGAAACAACGTCGTCTTCGTGTTGAAGCGTTTTCCAAGCGCCATCGCTGCCCATCCGCAGTGTTGAGTGCCGGAGACGATTTTGTTTCCCGACTCCATAGCATACTAAGGTAACGTTCGTGGAAAGCGCCGTAGATCCGCTAGAAAAATTGCGTGATATTCATTTGCCCCTAGATCCAAACTGGTGGCCGCCAGCGCCTGGCTGGTGGATCATATTATGTTTGTTTATGGTAATAGTTGTGTTTCTTGTTCGTGCCTGTGTTTCCGCTCATCGACGACGCCAAGCAGGTCTAATAGCAATAAAGTCGTTGAACGAAATCGAACAGGGATATAAACACAATAGAAACACTCAGGATACGATACGACAACTATCCGTATTGTTACGACGCCATGCATTAGCGGTGGACCATCAAAAACCTGTTGCGGGTCTTGGCGGTGATGCATGGCTTCAATATCTGGATCAAAAAAGTAATGGGAAAAAATTTAGTCAGGGAGTGGGGCATAGTTTGATAACCGCACCCTATCGCCCGGATCCAACAGTAGATTTTGCCGCCTTATTTCCATTGATTCGTGAATTGTTTAAAACGAGTCGTGCTCCCAAAGATATGAAACGGTCGAAATAATATGTTTCAGTTTGAATGGATTTGGATGTTCTTGCTAGTGCCTTTGCCGTTGATTATTTGGCGCTTTATGCCAGCAGACCTAACTAAGAGCGCGATTAATGTTCCAGCTTTCTCAGGCTTTGAAACCAGTAAGGCCGATGCCTTTTTCCAAATTCCTTCACGGCGAAATCTTTTCCTATTTCTAATTTGGCTGTTGATGATTAGTGGATCTGCCCGTCCACAATGGGTTGGGGACTTGGCATCTGTTCCATCCAGTGGTCGTGATTTGATGCTTGCAATTGACGTGTCGGGCAGTATGAAAGCTCGGGATTTAGAGACCGGCCAGACAGTGACAACACGCCTGGATGTGGTTAAGCAACTAGGTATAGACTTTTTACGTCGTCGTGTTGGAGACCGATTAGGTTTAATTTTGTTTGGAACTAATGCCTATTTACAAGCGCCGCTTTCCCACGACCGAGATACAGTATCAACTTTATTATCGGAAGCCGTAATTGGTATTGCCGGAGAGAAAACCGCCATTGGCGATGCTATCGGTCTAGCAATAAAGCGTTTACAGGATGAAAATGTTGAACATAAAGTATTAATCTTGATGACCGATGGCGCAAATACTGCGGGTAGAGTAAGCCCACGTTCAGCGATGGAAATGGCGACGAAACAGGGATTACGAATTTATACGATCGGGATTGGTGCTGACAGTATGATGGTTCGTGGCCTATTGGGTGCGCGCAGGATTAACCCGTCTGCTGAGTTGGATGAACGGCTGTTGACGGACATTGCGGATACGACCGGCGGGCGCTATTTTCGAGCAAAAAGCCAATCGGAGCTCGACGAAATTTATCAGATTATTGACCGAATTGAACCTGTTCCTGGAACGGATCAATCAGCCCGCAATGTACAGGAGTATTTTTATGTTCCTGCCGGACTAGCGGTTTTTCTTCTAATGCTTTGGTTGTTTTCTATTGAACGTGGAAGTATTTCGGCTCGGGGAATCCCAAACCAAAATAGAGGTATGGGTTCTTAATGCTCGAATACAATTGGGAACTTCTCCGCCCCTGGTGGCTACTGCTTGTTCCGGTGGGTGGATTTCTTATATATCGACTTCGACGAAGGGCTAGCGGATCCTCGGCGTGGTCCGGTGTAATACAAGCAGATCTGCTTAGTCAACTTATTAACAGCGATACTAAGAACACTCGAAGTTACACCGCTTGGCTATTAATCATTGTATGGAGTATGGTTGTTCTTGGCTTAGCTGGACCGTCAATAAAGGCTCGGTCTGCGGAGCATTTTGTGACGATTCAAGGGCGGGTTATTGTGTTGGACATGTCACTCAGTATGAATACAGCGGATGTGAAACCTTCTAGGCTGGAGCGTGCCCGTTTTAAAATTAGGGATATTTTGGCGATTCCGGGGGACATGCAATATGGGCTGATCGTGGCCGGCGGTGATGCTTTTGTTGTGTCTCCGGTTACAAGCGATCGAAAAACCTTAGTAAATTTATTACCTGCACTATCGACAAACATTATGCCGGTGCAGGGTAATCGAATTGATCAGGGTATAAAGTTAGCCGTTGATTTGCTGCAAGGGGCGGGTATATCAAATGGAGAAATCGTACTCATTACAGATGGTGCGAATGGGGATGTTGATGAGCAAATTGACACATTGTTAGAAAATAACATTCGACTGCTTGTTCTCGCCGTCGGTACTAAAGAAGGAGCACCGATAAAGAGCGAAGATGGCGGATTTTTAAAGGGTTTATCAGGGAATATTATTATTTCCGGTGTGGATTCATCGACGCTAGAAGCGCTTGCTCAGCGTACGAATGGTCGATTCTCAAATCATACAGCTGATGGATCAGACTTGCAGAGATTACAGTTTGAAAAAACCACCTTAGATATTGCTGCGAGTCGAAAGCAGGGTGGTATCGTCCAGCGCACGGATTTGGGTTTCTGGTTGCTTTTGCCCGGGTTGCTCGTGTTGTTGATCGGCTTTCGTCGTGGTTATTCATTCTTACTATTACCGATATTGATGCCTTTTTCGGAAGAAACTGTTGCCTTTGGATGGTCAGACCTTTGGCAACGACCGGATCAACAAGCGGCAATCGCATTCGGTGCGGGAGATTACCCAAAGGCTTTGGAGTCTGGGTCTGAAACCTGGAGAGGGGCTAGTTTGTATCGTTCTAAAGATTATCAAGGCGCGATAGAAAGCTGGCTTAATCATGAAGACTCATCAAGCTCTTATAACTTAGGCAATGCCTTTGCTCGTGATGGAAAACTACAGGAGGCTATTGAGGCTTACGACCGAATAAAGGAAGAAGATAAAGAATACGAAGATGCTCAATTTAACAAGCAGCTTGTCGAGGCATTGCTTGAACAGCAGCAGCAACAAAATCAGTCAAGTGATGACCAACAGCCTGAAGATCAGGATCAGCAAGACTCCGCTGAGAATGATCAATCGAAAGACTCAGATGCCTCTAAGGAGTCGAATCAAGAAGG
Source organism: uncultured Gammaproteobacteria bacterium (assembly GCA_905478855.1). Classification (GTDB taxonomy): domain Bacteria; phylum Pseudomonadota; class Gammaproteobacteria; order Arenicellales; family CAJQKF01; genus CAJQKF01. The sequence continues at coordinate 47,100 of CAJQKF010000021.1, read as the reverse complement.
TAAAAAAGGCGATAGTAAAGAATCACAATCGGAGCAACAAACCGATAGCAAAAATGATCAGGACGATTCAACAGATGAGGATGAGGCTTCTCAGGAATCATCTAATTCAGTAGATCAGCAGCCTGCAGAGGAGCAGGAATCGCCGCAGTCTAGTACGGAAGAGGCCGATATGACCCGAGAGCAGAAAGAACAGCATGAAGCACTGCAACAATGGTTACGTCAGATACCCGATGACCCGCAAGGGTTATTGCGACGTAAATTTTTATATCAATATCAGCAACGGCAAAAAAGTGAATAATTTGTGGTGGTAAAAACGATGTTTAATTTAGAAGTAAAAGAACGGTTTAATCTTGATGAACACATCGCCACCGGTATGTGCACACGCTATTTCTTATCACTATATATGATTGTAAATTAATATGCTTTTGTACCGCTTATTTTTTAATTTTTGGACGCTATTAAGTTCCTTTACGTTGTGGCTAATATTTGTTCTTAGTTTACTGTCATCCCCTCTACAGGCGCAAAATGCCGGTTTGCATGCCAGTGTGGATCGAAATACAGTTCGTATGGGCGAAACTGTTCGATTAACAATTGAAGCAATGCAGCAAATTGATGGCAATAAAATAAATCTTTCCGGTTTGGAGAAAAGCTTTAAAGTATTAGGGCGATCATCTAGTTCAAGTGTAAGCATTGTGAATGGCTCACAGACAATAAGAACTCAATTATTATTTGAGTTAGAACCTTTAAGAGAGGGCCAAGCCGTTATTCCTGAGTTATCCATTGGTAATTTATCGAGTAAACCTGTTCAACTAAATATTCTTCCCGAGGATGTCTTAACGGGTGAGAGTTCAGCATTTTTTGTAGAAGTGGTGGCTAACCCCGAGCAGACATGGGTAGAGGCGCCAATTACGTTATCGATTAAGTTATTTATAAGCGAGTCGGTTAACCTAATGGAAGGTAGCCTGGACGAACCTAGAATTGATGGTGCACAGTTGCAACGATTAGGTGACGATTTGCGTTATACGGCCACGAAGAACGGTAATCGTTTTTCTATTGTTGAACGCCGTTATGTATTACATACGAGTCGAAGCGGTGACCTACGGATTCCTAAAGTTCGATTTACTGGAGAAATTGAAGATACCGGTCAGGCTTCGCTAAATTCATTTTTTCGTAGAGGGCGACGTGTAAATGCGAGTAGTCAGGAATTGGTTTTGAGCATAAAGTCACCACCCGCTTTGTATAGCGCTGAAAAGTGGCTACCGGCCACTGAAGTTTTATTGACTGAAGCTTGGGAGAATAACGGCGAAGGTTTCGAAGTTGGTGTGCCTGTGACGAGAACCTTGAAACTCGTCGCTCGAGGTCTTCGTGGCCAACAATTACCGGAGTTTAATCTCACTTTTCCCGATACAGTTAGTGCTTATCCGGACAAACCTACAATCGAAAGTGGATTGGATCAAAGTGAATTGATCGGTGTTCTTGAGCAAAAAATTGCATTGGTGCCCTTGGTTGCAGGCCCACTTCAATTACCCTCTGTGGCTGTTAGTTGGTGGGATATTAAGGAAAATATTGAGAAAACAGTGCAACTGCCTGGGCGCACAATCGAGGTGATGGAAAATCAGGCGCTGTCCCAGCAAGTTTCTTCTAACCAAAAGCCAACTGGTATGCGCTCACTGGTTCACGAGCAAGGCCAGTCGTCACGCTGGAAGTATGGGACTATTATCTTCGCTGTTTTATGGTTGGCTACATTATTATTGGCGGTAAATGGATATTATCGGCGACCACACGTCGGCAAATCGAGCGATGTTGATACTCATCCTGTTGCTCGGAGTAAGGTTGCTCGTAAAAATATAAAGAAAGCCTTGTTGTCAAACAATGCCGTTGCAGCACGACAAGCAATTATTGCGTGGTGTAATTCGGTTTGTAGTAGCGGCCCTGTGATCTCGTTGGATGGCGTTATTGAGGCGTTGAAAGCTCCGCTGTTAGAAGAGCCATTAGGTCGCCTGAATGATGCTTGTTATGGAAAAGGGATAGAAGATTTCAAAGGTCCACAATTATGGACTGAACTTGATGGTTTATTAAAAATTAACAAAGAAACTATTCCCGCAAAGCCCCACGCTCAATTGCCCGAGCTTTATACGCAACATTAGGCAATTTAATTTTGCAGCATGACTTTTAATTTTGGCCAAAGCTGGTCAAGTAAGATTGCTTGTGCTGCGCTATTAGGATGGATTCCATCCTCTTGCATCAGGTCATAATCCAACCCGACCGTGCCTAGAAAAGATGGAACAAGCTCAAGTTGATAGGTTTGGGCCAACTCACTGTAAGTTTGTTCAAATTGACTAGTGTAGGTTTGTCCATAATTCGCCGGAATGTTCATGCCTAATAGTAGAATACGCGCCGGGTGGTTTAGGGTTTGTTCTATTATGGTCGAAAGATTGGCGCGCATGGTTTGTATGCTCAAGCCACGAAGTCCATCATTAGCTCCAAGTTCTAGAATTAAGATGCTGGGCTTATGGTCGTGTAGTACTTGAGATATGCGCGTACTACCACCAGATGTTGTTTCACCGCTAATGCTGGCGTTTATAACTTTAATATTCTCATTTGCAATGCGATCTTTAAGTAGTTGCACCCAGCCTTCCGCAACGGATATGCCATAGGCTGCGCTGATGCTATCGCCTAGTACGACGATACGTTGCTGGGCGTGCGTTACAGATGTTTGTACGACGAGAAGTAATAAAAAAACTAAAGTCGGTAAACGATTAACAAAAAATGTAGACATGAATATATTCTATACGGAAAGAAATTATGGGTAACAGTAATGCAGCAGGCTTGGTCCTGCAAGCGTCAAATGTGAGCAAAAGGGTTAATCTTGGTGATCAAACAATTCACATCTTAACGGATGTATCGTTAAGTATTGAGGCACAACAATCTGTTGCTATTGTCGGATCTTCGGGTTCTGGAAAGACAACCTTACTTGGCTTGCTGGCTGGTCTGGATTCTCCCAGTTCTGGCGCAATTGATTTACTCGGTTCATCTTTGGAAAGTTTGGATGAAGATGAGCGCGCAGCTCTGCGAAATGGCAAAGTCGGATTTGTATTTCAGTCATTCCATCTGCTTCCTAACCTTACGGCATTGGAAAACGTCCAATTGGCGCTGGAGGTCGTACATCGTAGTGAAAACATTACGGAGCGTGCGCTGTCCGCTCTTGATAAAGTAGGGTTATCCGAACGTGGAAATCATCTTCCATCTCAACTTAGCGGTGGCGAACAACAACGGGTCGCTCTGGCACGCGCGATAGTCATTGGTCCTAGCCTGTTATTTGCCGATGAACCGACGGGTAACTTGGACCACGGAACTAGGGATCAGGTTTGTGATCTGCTCTTCTCTTTGTGCAATGAAATAGGTTGCACTCTTGTATTGGTGACTCACGATAGTGATTTAGCTTCGCGCTGTGATCGTATTTTTCGACTAGATGGTGGCAGGTTGGTATCGTGAAATTATTTTTTCGGGATTTTTTACGACAATTGCGATTGACCGAGTTTCGACTGCTCGGTGTAGCATTGATTTTGGTTAGCGTAGCTATCACATCGGTAAGTATGTTCAGTGATCGTGTTGAACAGGGTATGCAAGCTCGAACGAGTGCGATATTCGGAGCTGATGCGTTGGTCGAGTCGACACGACCCGTACGTGACGAAATAATCGAACTCGCCGCGCAATTCGATTTGCAAGTTGCTCAGAGCGTGAGCTTTGTGAGTATGCTCGGTTCTCCCGAGGGAAGTCAGCTTGTTGGTGTTCGAGCGGTAACCGATGGTTATCCATTACGCGGTGAATTGTTGTTGCGCGATAGTGGAAACCCCGATAGTAATGAAATTGCTACAGATATACCGAAGCCTAGACGCGTGTGGGTCGCTAGTCAGTTGGCCGTTAGTCTGGATCTTGGAAAATCCGAATCAACCTTAGGCAAGCTTTCATTTGTGCCGGATCGAGAAATCATGCTTGAGCCCGAGGGCGGTGCGGGAATGCTGCGGCTTGCACCTCGAGTAATGATGAATATGTCGGATCTAGCATCAACTGGTTTGATTACTCCGGCAAGTCGAGCGCGTTTTCGGCTTATGTTGGCTGGAGATAGTGACCAGATCGCGGCTTTCGGTAATTCGGTAGAACCCACATTGAAATCCTATGAATCTTGGATTATTGCAGATATTAGGCAAAGCGATGTTCGAGGCACAATAGGACGTGTTGTCTCATATCTTCGACTTGCTGTATTGTTATCAGTAGTGTTAGCTGTCGTTGCAATGGCTTTAGCTGCACAAGGCCTGTGGCGACGGCAGAGCAATGAAGTTGCATTGCTTCGATGCCTCGGTAAATCCCATGCGAGCATTGTTACGAATTACTTATGGATATATTTAGTATCCGCAATACCTGTCGCACTTATTGGCATTATATTTGGTTATGTTGCACAAAATATGGCTGTAAATGTTGTCACACAAGCTTCCGGGATCGAGTTGCCGGGAATCTCTCTTACACCTTTGTTGCTTGTGTTTGCTGTTTCTATTTTGGCGATGTTGGCAGTGACTCTGCCGTTATTGCTCTCGTTAAAAGGAGTTTCTTCGATCGAGGTTTTGCGCTCACGTCAGGGGGATGTTGTTGGTCGAAATCGGGTAGCGGTTCTCGGTGTTGTTAGTCTTATTGTGTGTGTGGCATTTATACTTGCACGGGATGCCGAATTGGCGGGCATCGTTGTTGTGGGACTATCTATTGCAGGATTATTGTTATGGTCCGTTTTAAAACTGCTCATATACGCTGCCGGTAAGATCATAAAGCCGCGTTCTTCCTCAATTTATTACGCATTGAAGGCGATTAGCGCTAATAGTAGTCGAAGTGCGTGGCTTGCTTGTGCCTTTGGGACAACGGTTTTTGCATTGGTGTTGCTGGGAGTTGTGTGTGCCGATTTGTTTGCAGCATGGGAAAGAAGTGTGCCCCAAGATGCACCTAATGTTTTTCTTATAAACATACAGGAACCGGATGTTGAAGAAATTCAGAAAAAGATTTCCCAACTTGGGGCTCAGACAACACCTATGTTTCCGATCATTCGTGGTCGAATCATAAGTCTGAATGGGCAAGGCATTAATGCCGATGAGCTTGAAGATAAATCGGCTCAGCATCGTGTAAATCATGAGTTTAATCTAACCGAACTCGCGGACCTTCCGGTTGCTAATACCATTACAGCAGGACGCTGGTTTAGTGCCGATGAATCCGGGTGGTCCGTTGAGGAAGATACGGCCAAGTTGTTGGGTATTGAAATTGGCGATTTACTTGGAGTGGATATTGGAGGGCTAAAGTTAGAAGCAAACGTAACGAGTCTGCGTGCCGTTCGCTGGGATACCATGCGCCCAAATTTTTTCGTCATCGGTTCCCCTGGTTTATTAGAGGGTGCACCTCGCCACTACATAACTAGTGTGCAAGTGAATAAGAATATCAATCTATTTATTAATGATATAAGTCGTTCGTTTTCAAATGTGTCTGCGATCAATTTGGATATGTTACTGCAACGTTTTCGTAGTTTAGCTAATCAGGCCAGCGGTGCAGTAGGTGCAGTGTTCGTATTTACCTTAGGAGCGGCGCTGCTTGTATTGGTTGGGGTGCTGCAAGGTCAACGCAGTGTTCGATTGAGGGAGATAGCACTTTATAAGACGCTAGGAGCGCGTAAACGTCGAATAAGACGCAACGTACTGTGTGAATTTGCGCTGCTTGGTGGATTGTCGGGGGCGCTTGGTGGCGGATTGGCAATTCTTAGTGGTTGGATCCTAGCAGATCGTATATTTGGTTTTATTTATCATCCACCTTGGCATTGGCTAGTGCTTACTATTATCGGTACAGCAACCCTTGTCGCTCTCTGTGGTTACGCTAGCCTTCGAAAACTACTTGATGTATTACCGATCCGGTTGTTGGCACGACTGTAGGTGGCGTGTGGTAGACACATTATGTGGAGGATTATCAATAAACTGATAATCTGAACACATAATCACCATCTGCAGAGTGAAATTTAGATATGTCAAAGGCTAAAATTGATAGCCCCGTTCTGGTTGCCTGTTTGCTTCTATCTTTTTTGTTTGGTTCTGTGCACGGGTTCTCAGTGTTTGTAGAACCCATGGAGCGGATATTTGCTGTATCACGATCGTCGGTGAGCCTTACCTATTCTATTGCGCTGATGAGTCTTACGGTTGCTGTTTTGATTGGACACAGAATTTTTGCATTAATTCCGATTCGGGTTTTTGCCCCCGTGGTCGTAATTGCTGCATCCGTGGGTTTGCTGTTGGCTTCTGTGTCCGGAAGTTTGTACGGCGCATGGATTGGATATGGAGTTGTGTTTGGCTTTACCAATGGTTTGGGTTATGCCTTTGCATTGCAACTACCTGCACAACGAATGCCAGAGCGTAAAGGCGTATTAATGGGTTTTGTAACGGCGGCGTATTCTGTAGGAGCTTGTCTGTCTCCGTGGTTACTCACATTGGGTATAGAACATAGCGGTGTTGGTGGAGGATTTATAGCGTTGGCTATGGTCTTGTTGCTGTTTGTTCCGATTGTTTGGTGGGTTTTACGCCATACTAAAGGTCGTTTCCAGAATCAGGACGAAACCCAAACATCGTTGCCTGCCTTGCAGTCTCGAAAGTTGATTTTACTCTGGATCGGTTACGGTACTGCAGTGGCTGCAGGCTTGATGGCCATTGGGCATGCGACTGGGATAGCCAGAGAATCAGGTATTCCAACGGCTCAGCTTATACTGGCGCCGGCGTTATTAACCATAAGTGGAATCCCAGGAAGTCTACTAAGTGGATGGCTTTCAGATCGTGTTTCTGCTCGAAAATTAATCGCTGTCTTCCCGTTTTTTTCTGTTATTGCACTGTGTTTGCTATCAATAGCACAAAGTAGCCTTATTCTGCCCTTATTGGCATTAGTTGGATTGTTATATGGTGCAATCATTGTCGCATATCCCGTTGCTATCTCGTCCATTTTTGGCGTCAATGCAGGAGTCCGTGCCTACGGGAAGGTATTTACCGCCTGGGGTACGGCGGGACTGGTTGCTCCTTGGGTGGCGGGCTTAGTCTATGATGTTTATGGAACGTATCAATTAGCATTATGGATGGCGGCCGGTCTGGCTCTGGTTTCTTTTTTTGTAATAAGTGCCGCACTGTTTCTCGGTGCATTAGGTTCCTCAAACGTTAATGCAGATGGTGGCGGCGTATCTCATTAGAATTTCTTTATCTTGCAGTTTCTGGTGAGTGCTGCCTATTAAGCGTTACAATTAGGTTTTCTAATGCTATAGCTGACTCATGAAACAACTCTTTTTGGTTGACGGTTCTTCCTATCTCTTTCGGGCGTTCCACGCGATGCCTAATTTGCAAAACTCTGAGCGTCAGGCGACGGGTGCAATATACGGTGTTATTAATATGCTGCGTCGTCTCGAAGAGCAATATAAGCCTACCCATATGGTAGTTGTCTTTGATGCAAAAGGATCGACGTTTCGTAATGAAATGTACCCTGAGTACAAGGCGAACCGACCGCCGATGCCGGATGATTTACGAAGTCAGATCGAGCCGATTCATCGAGCCGTTGTTGCGCTTGGATTGCCACTACTCTGTGAGCGCGGTGTGGAGGCTGATGATGTGATCGGAACTTTGTCACGCAGTGCTTCTGCGGACGGTGTTAAGGTGACAATAGTCAGTAGTGACAAGGATTTAGCCCAACTGGTTGACAGCAATGTTGTCATGTTGGATACGATGAAGGATATTACCTATGACATCGAAGGGGTTAAATCAAAGTTCGGTGTCTTACCTGAGCAGATAATTGACTATCTTACCTTGATAGGCGATACCTCCGATAATATTCCGGGCGTTCCAAAAGTAGGGCCTAAAACTGCCGCTAAATGGCTTGAACAGTACAATGATCTAGATACTATTATTGCGCACGCCGACGATATTAAGGGTAAAGTTGGAGAAAATCTTCGTGCCAGCCTGGATCAAATTGAACTTTCCCGACAGTTGGTGACCATTAAATGTGATGTTTCACTGCACGCCGACGCGGAATCGATGCGTGTTTTAGAAGTTGATGAAACCGTGTTACGTGAATTGTTTGCAACTTACGAATTCCGAAGCTGGCTTGCGGAACTTGGTGGGGCAGACGAGGAAGAACCGGAGAATGTTATAGAGGTTGATTATGACCTGATTCTGACAAAAGTTGCTCTGGTTGACTGGATTTCTCGTTTGAGAGCTTCGGGGACTTTTGCGATCGATACGGAGACTACATCCGTAAACTCGATGACCGCGTGTTTAGTGGGTTTTTCATTTTGCTGCGAGACTGGAAAAGCGGCTTATCTACCTGTCGCTCATGACTATGAAAATGCTCCAGAGCAGCTTTCACTCTCCGAGGTAAATGAATTGTTGGGACCGCTTCTATCGGATGCTAGTGTAGGTAAGGTAGGACAAAATCTAAAATATGATCAAACAGTTCTTGAAAATCACGGGTTCGAGATAAACGGAATCGTTGGTGACACTATGCTGTCGTCTTATGTTCTAGATAGCACAGGTTCCAGGCATGATATGGATACACTTGCCAGCAAATACCTTGGACTAAAAACCATAAAGTTCGAAGATGTCGCAGGCAAGGGTAAAAACCAAATTACCTTTAACAAGGTTGAATTGGAAGTAGCAAAAGATTACGCTGCGGAAGATGCAGACATAACCTTTCGCTTGTTTGAGTACTTTGAATCGAAATTGGACTCGGAGCCAACTCTTCGTAAATTACTAACTGAAGTTGAACTTCCGCTGTTATCCGTGCTATCGCGTATCGAGCGCAACGGTGTCGGTGTGAATGTTGATATGCTGTATCAACAAAGTGCCGAATTAAAGGCTCGAACTGAACAGATTGAGGCGAAATCTCATGATGTTGCTGGCGAAGTATTCAATATCGCTTCGCCAAAGCAGATTCAACATATTTTCTTTGAAAAACTTGGACTCCCCGTTATTAGTAAGACTCCCAAAGGTCAGCCGTCCACCGCGGAGAACGTATTACAAGAGTTAGCAGAAAATTACGAACTACCTAGCTTGATACTCGAGCATCGGAGCCTAATTAAGCTTAAATCTACCTATACGGATAAATTACCCCTTATTGTTAATCCTGCGACGGGTCGTATTCATACGTCTTATCATCAAGCCGTTGCGGCAACTGGCAGACTTTCATCATCTGATCCAAATTTACAAAACATTCCGATTCGGACTGCCGAAGGTAGACGCATTCGCGAGGCATTTGTTGCGGATTCAGGAAATCAATTGGTTGCAATTGACTATAGTCAAATTGAATTACGAATTATGGCTCACTTGAGTGAGGATGTAAGTTTACTAAGTGCGTTCGCAGAAAGGCGTGATGTACATCGTGCCACTGCGGCTGAAGTTTTTGGTGTTGATGACGATCAGGTAAGCGATGACCAAAGGCGTTCCGCAAAGGCGATAAACTTTGGCCTTATTTATGGAATGTCGGCATTTGGTCTTGGTCGGCAACTCGGTATTGATCGTAAAAGTGCTCAGGAATACATTGATTTATATTTTGAACGTTATCCTGGGGTGAAAAAATTTATGGATACGACTCGTGAAGTCGCTAAGGAAAAGCAGTATGTTGAAACGGTATTTGGCCGAAGACTTTATTTGCCCGAAATTAGATCGAGTAATTTTCAACGAAGACAATACGCCGAACGCACTGCAATCAACGCTCCCATGCAGGGCACTGCTGCTGATTTAATTAAAATGGCAATGATTAAAGTAGATCAATGGATTCTTACACAACAACCACAGGTACGGATGATTCTGCAGGTTCATGATGAATTGGTGCTTGAAGCTCCTAAGGAATTAATTTCAGAAGTTACTGAAATAGCGTCCGCAATTATGATTGATGTGGCACAACTGAGAGTACCATTAGAGGTCGAGGCAGGCGTTGGAGAAAACTGGGCTCAGGCTCACTAAAAGAATTATTTCATATTGAACGTTGTGAAGTCGCTATGCATGGATTGCAGGATTATGAAAAAGCCTTGGATAACATAAACTTTGTTTCATAACATCGGGTAATATTTCGTACGCTATAGCGTTACGAATAGGTAATGTGCGGAACATTTTTATACGTAGAGTGTCTATAAAACTGATGGCGAAGTCTTAAGACTTTTTCATTCCGCCGATCCTCCCTCGGCGGCAGTTTTCAATACGTTGAAATCTTATCGTTAATGCCCCAGGTTTCACTCTGAATTGTTGCTGGGGCTTTTTTTTGCGTCGAGTAAAAAATCAATAATTGCCTTTCGTGCTTCTTGAACACCGACTTTTTTTGAAGCTGAAAATAATTGAATACTAGAAGCTGAATAAGCTTTCAATTCCTTACGTACTTCAAAAAGAGCGGCGTTTGCTCGACTTTTACTAAGTTTGTCAGATTTGGTGAGCAACACATGGACGGGTAGTCCTACTGAGGAGCACCATTCCAGCATGGTTATATCTAGAGGCGTTAGGGGATGGCGGATATCCATAGGTAGCACTAGGCCGCATAAAACATCACGAGTCTCGATAAAATCGCTGATAGTGCGTTTCCAATGTAATTTAACATTTGCTGGTACCTTTGCGTAACCGTACCCAGGGAAGTCGACAAGGCGATCCCCGCTGTTTAGGTCAAAAAACACTATTTGTTGGGTTCTTCCAGGTGTTTTACTGGTTTTTGCCAAACCGTGATGGTCGGTGATTGCATTTATAGCGCTTGACTTACCTACATTTGAACGCCCTGCAAACGCAACTTCAAAACCAGTTGAAATTGGCCATTGTTGCTTGAGGTGAGCTGCGGTAAGGTATGTAGCGCTGTTTAGGCTGATATTTCGGGGTTGGGGGCTATTTTGTTCCATTTCTCTGCGATGGTAATTGACGCATGGGCGGAAATCGGATATACGATTGCGTCTAAATTTCTTTGCTGCGATGACGCATTCTATACGTTATTGGCCAGATTCCAACTTTTATTATTTAGGGAGTTATTAATGAGTCTAAAATTAACCGGTGCAGTCTTTGGTTTGGTTGCAATGTTGGCGGTATCAAATTCCGGTTTCGCTATGGGTGATGCTGCGGCGGGTGAGCAAAAAGCTCAGATGTGTGTAGCTTGTCATGGTGTGGCGGGCGATAATACCAACCCACAATTTCCAGTGCTTGCAGGTCAGGTTCCAGGTTATATTGAAAACCAGTTACAAGCTTTCAAAGTTGGTACACGTGAAAACGCGATAATGATGGGACAATCTGTGGGCCTTAGTGACCAAGATATGGCTGATATCGACGCTTACTATTCAGCACAATCAGCAACGCCGAAAAGCATTTCTGCGGATCAGGTAGAAACGGCCATGCTGGGTGAAAAAGTGTATCGCGGTGGTTATCGGCCCTTTTCAATTGCAGCATGCATGAGCTGCCATGGACCGGCGGGACATGGCATTCCTCCTCGGTTCCCTAAAGTCTCCGGTCAGCATGCAGCATACTTGGAACAACAGCTACTAGCGTTCAAGAGGGGCTCTCGCGTAAATGATGTGATGAATCCAATAGCGTTTAAATTGTCTGAAGCGCAAATACGTGAATTATCGCTGTATATGTCTGCGTTGAAATAGAGCCTGCAAAAAAAACCCTCTTCGAAGAACGAAGAGGGTATGTTTAAACAGTTCGGATTCAGTGGGGGTGCTTTGAGGAAGGAATAGCCGAACTGGTTAATTTTCCGGAAGACCGTTAAATCAACGTTGCCCATGCTACGAAAACCGAACGAAGCCGGCAAAGGGTTTACGATTATCGGTTGTTATCTTCTGATAAGCGGCGGACGCGCTGATTTTTTAGCGCGCTCCCTCATTTTGAGTTAGTCCTCGTGTCGTTTTCAATTTCAGACAGAGTCGACATTTTTTGATCTGAATATTTATTTTCTTTGGTAAATCATACATGAATGATAGTGCAGATAAAAAGCTGTGGGGTGGGCGTTTTGCTCAACGAACTGCTAGGCTAATGGAACGCTTCTCGGCTTCGGAACATTTTGATCGGCGCTTGTATCGACAAGATATTGAGGGCTCACGAGCCCATGCACGCATGCTGTCATCGGTTGGAGTTTTGACTAGTGGTGAATGTGATTTGATTTTTGATGGACTTGATCGAATTTCCAGAGAAATTGCCCAAGGTGAGTTTAATTGGAAGCCAAGCCTCGAAGATGTTCATATGAATATTGAAGCTCGTCTGACTGAGTTGATTGGCGATGCTGGTAAAAAGTTGCACACCGGGCGTTCTAGAAATGATCAAGTGGCAACTGATATGCGATTGTTCGTTCGATATTGCGTCGACAGCGTGACTGTATCTATCAGAAGTTTGCAAGGTGTTTTGCTGAATTTGGCTGAGAGAGAAGCTGACACTATAATGCCGGGTCTTACCCACATGCAGAGTGCTCAGCCTGTAACGTGTGGCCATCATTTGATGGCGTGGTTTGAAATGCTTGATCGGGACGCCGGACGCTTTGCGGATTGTCGGGTCCGAGCTAATGTTTGTCCATTAGGTGCAGCAGCGCTGGCGGGAACTTCCTATCCAATTGATCGACAGTTAAGTGCTGAATTACTTGGCTTTGACTCTGTGTCCAGCAATTCTCTGGACAGCGTTTCTGATAGAGACTTCTTGATAGAATTTAATTCGGCGGCCGCTATACTGGCTGTGCATCTATCACGAATAGCTGAAGAGATTGTTTTGTGGTCTTCGGAGCAGTTCGGATATATTAAGTTAAGTGACGCATTTTGTACCGGTTCAAGCATCATGCCACAAAAAAAGAATCCGGATGCCGCTGAGATTGTGCGTGGGAAAAGCGGTCGGGTAATTGGTAATTTAGTAGCCGTTTTGACTTTAATGAAGGGACAACCGCTTGCGTATAACCGAGATAATCAGGAAGATAAAGAGCCGCTATTTGATTCAGTGGATACTATAACGGATTGTCTTGAAGTATTTACAGGAATGCTGGCTGAATCGACATTTGATAGGGAGCGTATGCGTGATGCGGCTAACGCTGGGTATGCTACCGCTACAGATCTGGCTGATTATCTTGTGCGAAAAGGTGTGGCCTTTCGTGATGCCCATGAAACCGTTGGGAAAACGGTTTCGTTCGCGATTTCGTCAAATAGGACTCTAGAAGATTTAAGTCTTGCAGAATTACAGGAATTTGACTCCAGAATAGATGAGAGTATTTTTACAGTATTGACTCTCGAGGGCAGTGTTTCATCTAGGTCGCATGTTGGTGGTACCGCTCCGCAGCAGGTAAGACGTGCAATCTTGAAAGCTCGTGAGCGAATTGGCGATAATCTTCCAGAATAATTTTATTTTGATGAAACTAAATCAAAAGCCTGGTTTGCGTTACAATGAGCGCACAGGTTTGATAATTACGGTATAACGACCCGAGAACTCGGGTAACAACCAGCAACAAGTATGAGGCAGAAACAATGATTAATTGGGTTCGGTTGCTACTAACTGTGGCGCTAATCGGAATACTGGCAGGATGTGGACAGAAAGGTCCGTTATATATGCCGGATGATGCGAGTGAAGAAACGACATCAACAGAAGAAAGCTCTTAAATTTTTAAACCGTAGGGCTTTTAATTGGATCATTTTCAGTATCGAGAGGGTGCGTACTATGCAGAGGACGTACCCTTATCCACTATAGCTAAGGATGTTGGTACGCCATGTTACGTGTACTCACGCGCTACATTAGAACGGCATTGGAAGGCGTTTGATCAGGCATTCGGCGATTGGCCACATACGATTTATTATGCCGTTAAGTCAAACAGCAATTTAGGTGTTTTAGGTCTATTTGCTCATTTGGATTCAGGTTTTGATATTGTATCATCAGGGGAATTGAAACGAGTAATTCAGGCCGGCGGTAGGCCGGATAAGGTGGTTTTTTCGGGAGTAGGGAAAACGGTTGCGGAAATTCGCTACGCTATTGAGCAAGAAATTCGATGCTTTAATGTTGAGTCGCTTCAAGAACTAGATCGAATAAATTCAGTGGCTTCTGAAACCGACGCCATTGTTTCGATTGCCATCAGGGTAAATCCTGATGTTGATGCGCAAACGCATCCTTATATTTCTACGGGCCTGAAGGAAAATAAGTTTGGAATCCCAATTGCAGACGCCGTGCAGGCCTACCGTCACGCAGAAAACTTACCTCATTTACACGTAAGCGGAGTGACCTGCCACATTGGTTCGCAGTTGACCTCATTGGAACCGTTTGAAGATTGTTTTTATCGGGTTTTGAGCTTTATCGATGAGCTTAAGACTGAAGGAATAGAACTCGATCATCTTGATGTCGGTGGTGGTCTAGGCGTGACTTATAAGGATGAATCCCCACCGCATCCAACAGAATACACGACTAAATTAATCGAGTGTCTTAAATCACACGGATGCGAACTTCCGGTGATGATAGAGCCTGGTCGTGTGATCACTGCAAATGCCGGAGTGTTTTTAACGGAAGTTCAATATATTAAAGACGGAGACGAACGAAATTTCGCTGTGGTGGATGGTGCGATGAATGATTTATTACGCCCTGCGCTCTACCAAGCTTGGCAAGAAATATTACCGGTTAACTTGCTATCTGCTTCTGCGGAACGAGTCTACGATATTGTTGGACCTGTTTGCGAGTCAGCAGACTTTCTTGGTAAGCAAAGAACCTTGAAGGTTGAAGCTGGGGATGTTCTTGCCGTTCGCTCAGCAGGTGCATATGGCCACGTTATGAGTTCAAATTACAATTCGAGACCGCGTCCACCAGAGGTTTTGGTAGATGGCGATCGATACTATATTGTGCGAGAAAGAGAATCTTTCGAGCAGATGATTAGGGGTGAATTTATACCTGATTTTTCATAAACCTCAACAGATTAACGGATAATCGTTGATTTCGGTACTTAGCCGAACTACTGTTGCTATACACTCTTATTTACTCCACATTTATTATTTCGGAATAGACATGACTAATTTTTTATCATTAACTACAAAACTTTCTGCCACAGCGGTGCTCGCAATGTTTGCGCTTGGTGGTTGTGCAACAGTAATTACGGCTAAGCAACAGCCGCTAGCAGAAACAGCCGTTGCCACCGCCGCTCCGGCGGATAGTGATAATGATGGGGTTCCTGATGATCAGGATGCATGTCCGGACACGCGTCCTGGTGCAGCTGTAGATCATAAAGGATGTGAGATTATCGGTACTTTGGAAAATGCTCATTTCGAGTTTGATTCCGCCGCGTTAACTAGTGAAGCAACTGAAACTTTGAACGGAATTGCTGAAAAGGTTAAAAGTTTCGCTGATCGCATGTTTGAAGTTGCAGGTCATACAGATTCAATGGGTAGTGATGATTACAATATAACGCTGGGAGAAAAACGAGCGATCTCTGTGGTCGAGTATCTTGGTCGAGCTGGTGTATCTTCGGAACAACTAACTATTAAAACATATGGCGAATCAAAGCCTGTTGCCAGTAATGATACCGATGACGGACGTGCAAAAAATCGACGCGTAGAAGTTATTGAAATAAGTAACTAAAAACTATGAGTTAGATAAAAAAAACCGGCATGCTGCCGGTTTTTTTATTTGAGCGTAATTTTATTTGTAATTGCGTCTGAAGAGTGACAAAGATCGTTGTTTCACCCTTCCCGCAAGCCTGGAGGCTCTCGCTCGATATTCTCGTATTAGTACTAGGCTTCGCAACCAGCGTTTTTCATGTTTTACTGTCACTATTGCTGCAAAACGCCCAGCATAATGGTGCACTGCTAGTTGAAGAAGGTCCCGTAATCTTGGTTTACCGCCGATATCATCTATTCGCAAAATTTTCCACAGCGTAATAAGGCGTATTACTCTTACCATTTCTAGTCCTTGAATATCATAGTGTTTATTTGTGGTTTTAGTATTCATCCGGATCTCAATAAACGCAGTGCATGTAGTAAGTAATAGTAAAGTCGTAGGAAAGGATTGAAGCGTAATTGTCTTAGTGACACATCCCATAGATTACGAGTTGCTCGTAATATCTTTTTTGGAATAATATGATTCCCGGCAAAATCATCCTGGTGAACCTGATGTTTTATACGGGAAACCTCAGCAGTTTTTGGAAATGCAATTCGAGCAGTTAACAGTAGATTTAACCATGGCTTCAGATGTTGCGTTCGGTATCCGGTAACTGCCATCGCAACGGCAAATCGCGCAGCCGAATCAAAAATACCTTGTCTTAGTGGTGCATAGTGTCGGTCTTGTTCCTCTTCAGCAAAGGCGACTTCATCGTCAGTGTTTCGAAAAATAGGTTCAACTGAAGAGTATTTTCGTTCGTAGCCTATAACGCTAGGATGGGGGGCTCGACAGGTTTCTTCAAATACATCCTTTATCGTTGTGACCAAACTTTCCGGAAAACTGAAACGCAGGCGATCGTAAAGTACTCCATGCACGCGTGATTCATGATTGTCCCGATAGGGCATAAGCTTGGAGGCACCGAGTAACATGCCGTGAATCCGAGGCTTATGCAGTCGGTGGCTAATTGCGTCGACAAGGTAGTGTTGTATCGTACCGAGCCAGCCAATATCAATGAGAGCAACATCAGGATGCTCAAAAAAACCTTCTTGGTTTAGATAGCTCTCAAGTTTTAATTGTGCGGGTCTAGCTTGGCGTTTAACTTCGTTTTGAAACCCGCTGTCCAATAATAGTTCTTGAAACTTATGCCGGTTTTCTATGGTCACCCCGGGGCTAGAATGACCAATTGGGTCATGGGCTGATAGATCATGCATTTCAAGAAATGGTAAAATAGGCTCAATGTCGAGACTAAAAACTCGGCAAATATCGCGAAAATCTCGGCTATTTGCGGGTAGCAACGCAACACCTGCACTTAAATTACTTAGACCGTGTTTCGAGCAAGACGCTTTAGCTAGCGCGATTCGGCTTACGTATAAGTAACTGGCTTCTGGGTAGTTACCGTCTGGGGCTAGTATCGGCATCATTTCGTCCCAACAACGAAGGAGTGTCCAACCTTCCCTTGAGCAGAAATATACGCGATCAATTTTATTCGTACGACAATAATCAAGCACAGACAAACAAAAATAGCCGAGAAGAGGGCCCATAAAGTTATAGCCGTCCGTATACAGAGGGGATACATCAACATTTTCTGCCTCCAATGGCAGCATAAGTTGCTGGACATATCTGCCTTTTAGTAACTCATTTCGGCTTGATTTTGCGTGAAGATGGCGCACAATGCTCTTCCTGTGTTTTTCGCCTAGATCCCGCAATAGATGGGCTTTAATCCCAAACTCTTCAGGTTTTGCACTATCGGATATCGGATTATCACCAATATGCACCCATCGATTAATGTCCAGATTAAAACGATCCCTAACTAAAGGCCAAGCCGAACCGGAAGCTTTCGCGTTAAAACTATCGGCCGACGAAATAACAGAGTGGATATAGGGATCTAATCCTTTTTCACGGATTAAAAGCTCGAGAAAACTCGAACTGTGATAAATATCCGAAATAATCAGAACGCGCTTTTTTTGTTCTTTAAGGTATTTTAGCCACCGTGCAAACTCTTCGCGAACAACGAGCATCGAAGTTTCGATGCGTAATTCGTAAGCAATCACTTCTTCGAGAAAACCCGTTGGTACCTGCTTTTCGAAAATATCCGATAGCACTTCTTTCATAAAATCTTCGTAACGTGCCTCAAAATCGGGGAAGTGTTTGCCGTTACGGTTGCGGTGCTGCTGTTCTATTTCATTGCGAATTTGCCACGTTCTTGAAAAGCTGATATCGATTCCATATTGTCGAGCAACGTTAGAAATAAATATGGCAACTGGACGCTTGATTTCATCGGGTTCGTGAATACGACGGATAAAAAGTGTGTCAAAGAGGTCCAGTGAAACCGTATCATAGTCGTCAAGACTACTATTGACGGACTCGATTAATGACGAAAGTTCGAAATGTGTTTCTGCTTGCACGCGGCGAATTGCTGGGTAGTGTGAAAAGAGGAAAAAGATGTTCCCGAATTTTCTACTATTTAGAGTGAATTTTGAAGCCTATTGTTGAACAGTAAGCGCTATCTTGCAAAAAAAGCCTATCGTTTAGTCAAGTTTCTGCGAATTTTGCGATATATCCTTCGTAAAATACCGGGGGGTGTCGTTGTTTGCCGTTCGGGGTGGGTTAATTTTGCGAGCTGCTGTTTGACATTGAGCAATTCATGTTCCAATGCGATAAGCCGATTAAGCCCAGTTTCTACTCTTTCGCGGGAATCTGGTTCGACGATTCGAAGGGTATATCGTCGAATTACGTCGCGATCCTGTTCCCTACCTAAGATTGCAGCTTCGCTGAGTGTGTTGCCGCCGTGAATTCGATATTTTAGTAGCTTTTGATCGGCAACATAGTGGCAGCGATCTGAGGCATTTAGGAGTCGAAAAACAAAATCATAGTCATGTAAATAACGGATCGAGGCGAACCCACCAACCTCCTTCATTAAGCTACGAGTCATGAAAATATTAGATGTGGTAACCATAAAATTACCATGTAAGAATCCTCGATATAGATCGTTTTTTTCAAAAAAGAATGATCTATTTTCTTCATGCCAGTTATTCCATGGATGCTCAGTCGTTGAAAGTTCATTGTTATCGGCATCAATGGGTTCAACATTCGTAAACAGAAATTGGTAGCTATTTGTTTGTTGAAGGTTGACCAGTTGCTCGAGTCGATCGGTCATGAAAATGTCGTCAGAGTTTATTATAGCGATAAGCTCTCCTGTTGCTTGAGACATGCCGGCATTGAGTGCGTTATAGGCATCCTGATTTTCCTGAAGAGTATATTTTATCCTTGGATCATCGTATGACAAAATTACTTCTTCTGTGCGGTCCGTGGATCCATCATTGATGATAATAAGTTCTAAATTTGAATAAGTTTGTTGTAGGACACTATTAATCGCATGGCCGATAAATTGCTGATGATTGTACGCCGGCATTACCACCGAGATGAGAGGGTTGCGCATTGATAGGCTCTGTAGAAAGTGACAAAAGGTATAGAACGCATGGCTAAAGATTGGGCGGATGCGTCAAGTTTTCGGATATACTATCCCATCTGTTTTTACTTGTCAGGGTACATTGGGTTTCACATCTCTACACGGGTCAAATAAAACGTGAACGAATCATGTTTCAAATCGAATCTCTGGTTGTTGGTTGCGGGTGTTTTTGGAAGTATCGCGCTGACTTTATGGTCGTTGCACATTGATCCCGTTATTAACAACGACGGCGTTCATTATATTCTTACCGCAGAATATATTGCGTCTGGTCAATGGCAGGAAGCATTCCAAACCTTTAAGTGGCCAGCCTATTCGGCGCTAGTTTATTTGGTTCAATTGGTGACAGGAACTGAATTTAAAACGTCAGCACATATAGTTACGACTATTGGCTTCGGTTTGTTGGTTTTTGCTTTTCTAGCGGTCACCCATACGCTCGGTGCTCGCGGCCGGGTGCTTTGGTATGCGCTCATTACTATTCTGATCTATCCGGGAATCAATGAGTTTCGCTCATTCTTGATTCGGGATTCGTTGTATCTGGCTTGCTATATGTTTGCAATCTGGAATCTGTTGTTGTACGCCACAACGCGTCGTGGTTTACCGTTGATTTCTGCATTGGTTCTATTGTTGCTGGCGTCGCTATTTCGCGTCGAGGCGGCACTCCTTGTCTTTATTTTTCCTATTATTTACATATACCGTCGGGTGGACCGTGGACGTCGCGGTGGTGTTCTGTTTGCCTATCTCTGCTTAGCCATTTTGGCTCTTGGTGTTTTTTACGGTTGGTGGATTTACCAACCGGATGGGGATCAAAGCAGGTGGGTAATATTATCTAGACCATTTGAAGTTCTTTCTCTGGCCGGAAGCCAGGTTTGGATTGAAATACAGAAAAACGTGCAATTTGTTCAAACAAATCGATTAAACGATGGTTCGTACATCCTCAGCTGGATTTTAATGGTGGTTACTGTGTTTTGGATAGTGATCAAGGAAACAGCTGAGGCAATTACGGCGCCTTTTTTAATCTTATTAATTTATGCTTGGCGACATAGACAGGTAATACCCACTCAGGTGCCTGGTGTAAGGCGTGTTTTTACAATTATTTTAAGTCTGCAGCTTATTGTGTTACTGACGTTTGTTTCAATTAAGTTTTTTATTGCCTCACGCTATCCAATAGCACTAAGTTTAACTTTGATACTAGCAGTGCCTTTTACTATTGAACATTTACTCCATGCAAAGGGTAAAACGGCTAAGGTTTGGAAGACGTTTTTGATTAGATCATCGGTTGTTTTATTACTGTTGGTTAATGCTGTTGAAGGGTTGGATTCGTTCAGTCATAAGAAGTATTTACAAGTTGCTGGGAGTTGGGCCCGCGAAAATATTGAGGATAATGCCCGAATAATATCTAACGATCCGAAATTTCTTTTTTATGCAAATAGATATCGTGACTATCGGGTATTGATAGCAGACCCCGGACAGTTTGCAACTTGGCTTAACACCAACCTGTGGCAATGGAAAGATTATGTATTTGTTTATCTAACAAAGCACGACAACGAGTTGCGCGAAATTGTCGAGAAGTCTCTGGATCAAGAACCCATAAAAATTTTTGCGGGTGATCGCGGGGATGAACTTCGGGTTTACTATACCGCAGACGACTGATGGCTGTTTCCTCTCTCGCACCATTTACGTACATATTATTTACAGTGATGACCTATTGATATTTTGTAAATTAAAGTAGAATTGAGTAGTAGATTGAACAATTTAGGATGATTTTAGTAAATTCTGGATATCCTGGTGATCATGAGGTGAAAATTTTAGAATGGACATGTTTGCAATACGTAACTCAACCCTAAGTGCCGTACTATTATGTGTGGGTCTTCTTCCTAGTGGAGCTAATGCAGTCGTTACTGCGTTTCTGGATACTGGAATTCAGGGTTCGGATCTAGCCGGAGTAAGAGTCGGGGGCTTTGACTTCGTAAATAACGATGCCGATCCTGACGATCAGTCACCTCATTTGCACGGAACAAATCAGGCGAAAATTTTCAATGACAGTGCGCCTGGCCAGCAGATATTGTTCTTGAAGACTTATGAACGAACATCGGCTGATATGACTTTGGTTAACGGTCAAGCGGCTATGGATTTTGCTAACGCCGATCCTCGTGTAAAAGTTCTTGCCATTAATCGTTTGCAACCCATGGATGTTGGTCGCTTACAGGTTGCTGTGGCCAACGATACGGTTGTCGTAATAAACGCGGGTAATGCAGGAGCTGAAACGCTTCAAAACACTGCGCGTCTGGTGCCGTTTCTGTTGGGTGGTGGTATCGTAGCTGTTACTCTCAAGTCCGATAGCACGATAGCGTCCAGTTCGAATCGACCTGGAGCAGAATTCGCTAGCCATGCTATAGCTGCTCTAGGGTCTTCTCCACGATCCGCGACGTTTGGAAATTCGTTTTCAATCGCGCGTGTGGCTGCAACTGCGGCGCGAGTGAAATCTGCCGCTGGATTTTTAAGCCCAGCGCAAATTGTCGAAATTTTAAAGATTTCGGCAACCGATGCAGGTGCACCTGGTGTTGATGGTGTGTATGGTCATGGCTTATTGAATCCTTCAGCGGCACTAGCAGCAATTGGAACAACGACTGTAGCAACAGGTGATTCAGCAAGCAGTTCATCGTCTGCTGGTGGTGCTGCTGCTGGCGGCGCGCTCGTAATCGGTGCCGGTATTTACGCATTAATGAAGAAAGACAAAAAACTTAAAAAGACGTTAATACTTGATCAATTTGGGCGTGGTTATGTGATGGATTTAACTGCCGTTGCACCGAAAAGAGATGCAACACCTAATTTGAATCTGTTAATGGCCAATCTTAAAAGTAACCAGCACACTGTAGTGACTACAGCAACTGAAGATGTGCAAAGCTATGCGGTAATTCGTACCGGTGACACAAATGATTCTATGGTTAAAAATATTTTCGATGCAAACCAAATTGATGACGTAAGTCTAAGTTTTCATACTGTTTACAGTGACGGCAAACGAATGTCTTTTGGATTGAATGAAGGTCTGAAAGGGCAGTTTGGTATTCAATCGGTGTTGCCAGACGTAATAGATCAAGTTCGGTTTATTAATAGTAGTACCATGGCTGCGCCGCTAATGGGTTTTACCGAAGAAGGACTTAGCTCTGTATTCAGTTTTAAACCTGGAAATAATACTAATGTTAAATTCGGTTTGGCCTCTTTAGACGACGAGGAACGCTGGGGATTAAAAAGTGAAAGCGTGATGGTTGAAACCAGTTATGAAAATAACAAGGTGGGTGTTGGTTTTCAGTTGGGTCGTTTGGATGAGCAGGGAAGTCTATTCGGTGGCTCCTCTAGTGGTGCCTTTAGTGTTGATTCCGCGAAGACTTTATCGGTTGGTGTTTCAGGCCAGTACAGAATGGGGCGGTCTACCTCATTAATTGGTACCTACACACGCGGTGTAACTGACGTGAAGGAGCAGGAAAACGGGCTCTTAAAAGATTTTTCTGCTATCGAAACAGACAGTTTTGGGCTGGGTATGGTGAGTACATCAGTGTTTAGTAAAAATGATGCATTCGGCATCGGAATATTCCAGCCTTTGCGAGTGATCAGTGGTTCTGTTGATTCTGATGTGCCTTTTGCTAGGGACAATGCGGGCACTATTTTTAAATCTCGGGACCGGTTCAGTTTAAACCCAGACGGCCGTGAGCAGATTACTGAACTTTATTATCGGACAAATATTGGAAAAGATATGCAGCTTGGCTCTCATATGCTCTATAGAAGCGAAGCTTATCACGACAAGGATTCGCCAGATGAGAAAGCGATAATGTTTACTTTAAGCAAGGATCTCTAGTCGATTTCAAAAACCTCACTAGTTATTCGTAATTCTTACGGAACTCGTAATCTCCCTTAGTGGAGTTCTACGTCTTCCGTTTAGAGGAAAAAAGCTGCATGCATAAGCCTGCTCGGGTGCTGTTTATATCTACGCAACCGTTCTTTGAGTGGCGCGGGAGTTCAATTCGTGTCAAATTTAATGTTCTTGCTTTGGAATCGATGGGATACGAGGTCGATCTGTTAGCGCCTCCGATTGGCCAGGATGCACCCGAAATTAGATCACGTGTAATCAGAACATGGTCAATTCCTGGGGTAAAGTCCTTATCAATCGGGCCGTCATTACCAAAATTAATTTTTGATTTTTTTCTTCTGTTGAAAGGAATCCAGTTGGCGATTAGCCGGCGATACGACGTCGTGCATGGAACTGAAGAAGGCGGAAGTATTGCCTGGTTGATAAGTCGTATTATTAGGGCCCGCTGTGTTTATGAAAAACATTCCGACCCCGCATCTTATAAAAAGAAGGGTTTACGAAATATAATAATGAGTGTTTATCGTCAACTAGAGGCTTTTACCGCGAGACATTCGGATGCGGTAATTGCGACAGGCCCCGGACTTGCCGATCAGGCGAAGCGTTATGCCCCGAATACTCCAACGTACTGCATTTCGGATATTCCATCGTCGTTAGTTGAGAGCGACAGCATGCAGGTAGGCTTGATACGTGATTCATTGATGCAAAAAGACGACTCGATATTGGTCACCTACGTGGGTTCTTTTGCGGAGTATCAAGGGATCGATTTATTATTCAAGACCATACCGTTGGTGTTGGATGCCGCACCAAGTGTGCGTTTTGTCGTGATTGGTGGATCAACTACTGAGATTGAATCTTATAGTAAGCAACTCGGTAGTTATGCTAAACGGGTGGTATTCGCGGGAAGAATCGATCCTGATGAACTCCCAAACTGGCTGTCTGCATCTGACATTGTATTGGCTCCTCGTCGTGCAGGTATTAATACGCCCCTGAAAATACTCGATTATTTCAAAGCGGGTACAGCAATAGTCGCAACAGATACTGATGCCAATCGTCTCATCCTCGATCGGGATTGTGCAAAATTATGTGAATACACGCCAACGCATTTCGCCGACGAAATCTGTGGTCTTGTAGTGGACCCAGTCGAACGTGGCCGTTTAGCGAATAATGGTCGGGAACGATATGAGACTACGTTTAATTTTCGTGTCTTTCAAAATCAACTCGAGACCGTCTATCAATCTTTTCACGTGTAATATTTATGGCTCAAAATACCCAAACATTGCTCTTTGATAGCCATATTCATATTTATCCTTTCCATAATGCGCTAAACAGTTTTAAAGCAGCATTAAATAATATGTCAGCAATATTTCCGAGCGGAAAATATTTGGCGTGTATAACCGAGCGCTATGACTGTAATTTGTATGACGAGCTAGAAACCGGTGGATTATCAGAAGTTCGTGATTTTTTTAAAGTTGAACCCACAGCATCAACGACTGTTCAAAAGTTAATTGATAGTGATGGCAGAGAGCTACATATTATTGCCGGGCAGCAAATCGTGACGTCCGAAAATATTGAGATATTGGCGCTCAATATGCGTGGTCGTGTCACGGAAGGCGCTAGCGCTTCAGCGACCGTAAAGTCTATATTACAAAATAACGGAATTCCCGTGGTTGCTTGGGCAGTCGGGAAGTGGTTTGGTAATCGTGGTAAAATCGTAACAAGTTTATTGGATGAGTTCACTCCACAGCAAATCGCATTGGGCGATACAAGTTTACGGCCCATTGGGTGGTCAACTCCGTTTATAATGCGGGCCGCTGAGAAAAGGGGTTTTCGAGTCCTCGCCGGTTCGGATCCACTACCTTTTGGTGGTGAAGAGTGCAGGCCAGGTTCCTATTTTTCAAAAATAGTATGCCCTCATGATTACTCGATAGAGCAGTCACTTCAGTCTTTGTTGTCGAACCCAGATATTCATGTAGGTCCTGGGACGAATCGCTTGGGAGTTCATACGGTAGCTGAACGTATGATCAAACATAAACTCGCAGGCTGATCACACTATTTAACGTTGGAAATTTTATGAACGATATGGAATCACGACTTGAAACTTACCGCGACCGTCTTGTACTGGTTACCGGTGCCACAGGTTTTACGGGTCGAGTTTTAACACACAAACTTCTTGATGCTGGCGCACGTGTGCGTGTTATCGCGCGAAAAAGCTCAGATACGGGTGACTTAGCCGCTCGCGATGTGGAATGGTTTCGTGGCGATGTTTTCGACCCAGAAGTGATTGAACGCGCTGTTGATAAAGTAGAGTATATTTTTCATCTAGCCGCCGCTTTTCGCGAAGAGAAATCAACAGATGATGACTTCAGAGCAGTCCATTTGGATAGTACCCAGTTGATGGTAAATAAGGTTCTGGGAAGTGAGCAATTTAAGTGTTTTGTGCATGTGTCTACTGTGGGTGTGCATGGACACATCGAAGTTGAGCGCGCGGACGAAGATTATCGTTTCTCTCCTGGTGACGGATATCAACGAACCAAACTAGAAGGGGAACAATGGATTAAAAAGTTTGGGGATGAGAATAATTTTCCATATACAATAATCCGTCCTGCACCTATTTTTGGTCCGGGTGACATGCGTCTGTTGAAAATATTCCGTATGGTCAAGAAAGGCTATTTACTGATGCTGGGAAAGGGCAAGGGTATGTATCATCTGGTCCATGTCGAAGATCTTACGAATACCATTTTATTATCCGGCCTGGAAAAAGCGGCATTGGGCCAAGCGTTGATCGCTGCCAGTGATGACCCGATTTCTATCGAGGACATGTCTAAGGTGATTGCAAAAAAATTGGGTCTTAAGGTTCGTACGGTTCGCTTGCCTATTCAACCGTTTTATTGGGCCTCCGATATTTGCAGTGTTATTTGTCCACCACTTGGTATTCAGCCGCCTATATACCGACGCCGGGTGGACTTCTATACTAAAGATAGGCAGTTTACTAATCAGAAAATAAAAGAAACACTGAATTACAAATTTATCTATGATAATGATAAGGGTTTAGAAGAGACTGCATTCTGGTATAGGGATCAGGGTTTACTTGGTTAACATTTTTATTCGAGATTTTTTATGAAACGTATTACCGTTCTTGGTAACAATTCCGGAAGGAACGCGGGTGATGCCGCAATATTAGGCAACATGTTACGAGACATCTCGGAAGTATACCCAGATGTGTTGTTTAAAATTACAACGACACACCCGGGCTTTATACATAAGCATTTTGGTAAGTTTAATATTAAAACCGTGCCACTGTTGCCGTGGTACGGAGCAATTAAAAACTTTGGTATACCGCTCGCTCATGCAATGCTTAATACGGATCTTGTGTTAATTTGTGACAACATTCTTTTTGATCGAAAATTTTATAATCCGTTATTCAATAACTTATCTTCGATAGCTTTAGTTGCACCATTTTGTAAGCGCAAAAACATTCCTATCGTAATGTACAACTGCTCGATTGGGCCGATTGATTTTCCTTACGGTAAGAAAGCACTACAGAAAGTTATGGATGCTTGTGATCTTGTCATAACTCGCGATGTTCAAACAATTGAATTACTCGAAAAGTTAAACATGCGGCATCCGGAAACAGTTTGTCATGCAGATTGTGCACTTAATACAGAGCCGACGTCTGGTCAGGCATTGGAAGATATAATTAAGACTGAGGGCCTTTTTACTAACCCTAAGGGTACCGTTGGGTTTAATGTTAATGCCTATATAGACAACTGGAGTATGACTGGAACTTACACCCAGGAAGACTTTTGCCGCACGGTGGGCCAGTCTATTGATCGTGTGATTGATAAATTGGACGTTGATATTCTATTTGTATGCACCCAACCTATGGATCTGGATAACACCTACCGGTGTATTAAATTTAGTGAGCACAAAGATCGTATTAAAGTTGTTTCCAATAAAACCTATACTTATGAGGATCTAACCGGGTTATTGGATCGGGTTGAAATGCATGTTGGATTACGCACTCATACGCTTATTTTTTCGGCTGCTATGCATACGCCGATGATGAATATTTCCTCATATCCAAAAAGTACGGGATTTATGCGTACTATTGGCCAAGAAGATAAATTTATTTCGTTTGATAACTTGGATCCAGATCATATTCTTGGACAGATTTTGGAAGTTTGGAACGATAGGGAAAATATTAGTCAGGAGTTGATACCCCTAGTTACAGAAGAAAAGCGCAAGGCTCGAGACAGTGCCAAGTTACTAGCAAAGTATCTGAGTTGAAATTGGATTAAGTAACACGGAGTTAAAGCGATGTAATTGCTTAACTGCAGTGCTTAAGAGGTTTCGTTTGTATACTTAACCCCTTCGAATTTCTACCAAACCTACCTGCACAAAGAATAATATACCCGCGATGAACATCAGTAAGATAAGACTGGTGATCACGCGTGGTTTCAAAATTTTTCGACAGTGAACAAGTAAAAGACCAATAATCGGGATCATCGGGAACAAATATCGCCCCTGGGGTTGAAAGTCTTTTGTCCAGGATTTCCAAGCGATTATGCAAAGTAACAAAATCCCCATTCCGACAACCATAAACAGGGTTAGTTTTTGGTTGACGGTTCCTTGTCTCAATATTTCAATAATGACATAGAGTAAGAGAAGTATCGACACGATGGATAAAAATGAATAATAGTAACGTGGTCCTTGTATATCGAGGTACCCAAAG
Source organism: uncultured Gammaproteobacteria bacterium (assembly GCA_905478855.1). Taxonomy (GTDB): domain Bacteria; phylum Pseudomonadota; class Gammaproteobacteria; order Arenicellales; family CAJQKF01; genus CAJQKF01. The sequence continues at coordinate 19,411 of CAJQKF010000021.1, read as the reverse complement.
TGACCAAAAGCAGATTGAAAAATTTTGGTTCCCCAATGATTTTTAAATAGATCACTAAACGGGTAGCCTTTATCCTTCCAATATAGGGAATGATATTGCTCCTTTAGTGGAGTATCTTCTCGATAGCGGTAATGCACCTTAGATTGTTGGCATTCAACGATACGTTGTTTACGCTCAAAATCATTTGCTTGTTCGTGAACAAATATCCAACATGAAAAAAGAACACCGGCAATTATCACGGCCGGGATGATCTTTAGCACATCCTCTCGGATTGAACGTGAGCTCAGCGCATATTGCAACGCAATCCAACCAACCAAAAATAGATCAAGCGCATAATAATTTTTCTTTATGAGTGCACAACAGGTAAGCACAAGGCCAAGAAAAAGTGAACCACTTAAATGCTTAACCTGACTTCCCGAATCGATGAGCGTTCGCAATATACTGCGAGGATCGATAATTTGTTGTGTGAGTATTAAGCCTGTAAATAAGGCGAAAGCATCCGAGTTTACGTAACTAAATAGATACCATGTTTGTGGCATTGCAAGGATTGGAATGCACAACAGCCTAAAGGGATGTGAACGAATGGATAGAATCAACAATAATGCAAATAGTGAAATATTGAAAAATCGTAGTTTGAAAATATCCTTTGTCGGAAGAAATGCAACCGTAGCCGCATATTTCCCGGTTAGAAAATAGGCAATTTCTGTTGAATTTAATCGGGAAAAGCCGTAAGGACTATAGCTGTGTTCGGTTCCTGGCTCACAAGCCGATGGTGGGCTGTGATTGGAGATATAGTGGCGAGCAGCTAGCACATGCACATACTCATCCGGATGCGCATTTATTCGGCTGACACTCGCCATGCTAAACATCAAAATGAATGCAACAAGCATTGCATAAGGAACAACGTTATATTCTTTATCGAATTGCCGTGTCCATTTGAAAACGAAAACGAATAAAGTAAATAAAAGAATAGAACGAATAATTATGCTTTCATAGGGCGTCTGGAGTTTTAATTTTTGGAGCTTACTAACGTTCCATTCCAGCTGAGGATCGGTACCTGATGAAAATATTTCTAATCCGCTGCGTGTTGGGTTAACCTTCAATACTTGGTTACGTAAGGTGAACTGTTGTGCAGCCTGTTCAGGTGATAAATGGGAGGTTTCATAACCGAATTGGTGAATTCTTATTCTAGAAATACGCACAGACGACTGGCTTACTGTAGGGTCGATACGCAACGTAGACATCTTTTTAAGATCACCCAATGGTAAAACATACTGTTTTCGATGTGGTGTTAGATGAGCACGCGCTACTCGGGATTCATTGTATGCTTGACCGTTACCCGCCCAATAAATAGCAAATTGATCAGAATGGGAAGTTTCCAGGTCAAATTCGATATATGCGGTTATCAATAAATTCCGCATTAACAAGGCGCAAATTAAAAATAGCAGTATCCAAAAGGCTGATACGCAAATTTTGGGAAAGCTCTGGCGAATGTAAGCGTTTATCATTAACAGGGATAGTGGTAGAAAATTACAGTTAAGTTGTTGAATTCCAGAGGGATTATAGTCGATAGTGTTGTGAGTTGGAGTTTTTCATATTGACATTTTTTCTTCTACAGTCTCAACTTCATTTAATTATACACGCCAGCTGCATTGTTATTTGATGGTATACATTATGTTTTTCATTCAAGATTCTGATTATGCGCCTAAATCTAACTTGACGTGGAACGGTGACCGTTTAAACTATGTCCCCGAAGATAACGTTAGTTTTTTCTAAAATCGCGAGTCTGTGTGGCTGTTTTTACTATCCTGTTTGCTCACATCAAGCGATGTTTTCTTCTTAATTGACCCAAAGTTTGCATTTACAGGGTCGAATTCTAACTAATTTGGGTAGGAATATTCGTGAAAATCAAATTACACAAATTTACGCTTACAGCACTTGTTGCATTGGCTATTGCAGGTTGTAGTAACGACAGCGTTAAGTCGTCTTCGGGTGGCGAAGCAACTGCAGCGGCAACTGGGGGCGGCACTATAACGGCTGTTGCCGGAACTAACTTGTTAACTGCCAACAGGACATGGCGTGGTGGAGACTTGTGGAAGCCTGTGAGTGAGTCTCGTCCTGGGCCTGCTGTACTAACACGGTCCAGCATACCACGAGGTACGTTAACTCTGCATAGGGCTGATGGTTCTGTGATACCTACGAAGGTTGAGGTTCGCGGGCGAACTAACGGTGATAGAGAAACGTACTTTATACTTAACTTGAAAGCTTCCGACATACCGAGAAACTCTTTCGTTAAAATAGATAAAAATATTTGGATAGTTAAAAATCCGAAACGACGCTACGAGAATCTTCCCCAGTAGTTTGAAAAGTCTGGCGCAATAATATTGCCTCGGCTTGTTTGTTAGAGACTAAAGGATGCTTTCATGATAGTAGATAAAGCTTGAGAGTATTTCTTTATGTATCACTTGTGTGCGTATGCTTGTCTAGCTGTGAAGCGAAACAGCAATCCAGTCAAGATAATCTTCTAACCAACTTGCATGGGATTGAAGAACAAGTTGAGGTTGTCTATCAGCAAGATAACAATATTTGGCTACGGAAACATGGAAGTAAGTATATTTTATTTGCAAAGGATGCCTATTGGCCTAGATGGTCTCCAAACGGAAAATTTGTTGCCTATTTTTCTTCTGGAATTATTAAACAGCAGAACCTCGAAACGCGGAAGATTATTGACTTAGTAAAAGTCAAAAACGGTGTCGCCCTTGCCTGGCATCCTACAGGCAACTGGATTTACTTTTCTACAGGTGATGCGTTAAACCGTATTGGTACAAACGGGGAAATTGAGAATCTTGCGAATAGCATCAATATTCGTGAACTGGATGTTTCGCCGAATGGTACCGTTATAGCAACAGTTAAAAAACGCGGTTATACTGTGGTAAAACTCGGACCTAATGATTTTAATCCGACACCCGTGGGGCGTGGTTGTTCAGCAAGCTTCTCTCCCGATGGGGAATTAATCACGGTATTAAGGCACAATCACAAGACTGTAGACTTATATTCAAGGCACCCCTCTACTTTACCCCAACCTCTTAAATATGATAACAGTGTAACTCTTGATAATCACTTTTGGACGAATTCTCCTGATTGGATCACAGCCGAAACCGAAGGGCAACACACTGATATTGTGCTAATAAATCGAGAGTCTGGACATGTTTTTAACATAACGGATGTTGGAAACGCTACACGCGGGGATGTTTTTATTCGATCAAAATAGGCCTATCAGGTTTTTTCAAATATGCCTTTTTTAAAAGAATGTATAAAAATCAAGCACGTTAGACATAATCCCAATAATGACCAGAATATTCGTAAGAAAGGGGGATGAGCATGGATTTCCACAACGTTGATGCGGTGCTGATCAATAATTATGCCACGTATTGATACGAGGCCCGTTGTTTCTTTGATTATGCCCGATAACTGAATTTTATTTCCATTTTCAAGTCTGACCGATGTGTTTCCATTTTCGAGTTGTACTAAGGGTGTCCGATCTAAAAGAATCTCCTGCCCAGAATGCGCTTTAAGGTTGGCGATCGTTTGGGTTTGCAAAGAATTACTTTGGTGGAGAGATTCGGTAAAGAACCCTGGCGCTAAGAAGTAAATTAATAGGGCAACTATTGCCGCACTTAGGCGCTTTATTCTGAGGGGCGCGAGTAACGGTGTAAAATGGAGTCTATGCCATGACCAGAAAACAAAAAATAAACTTAGAAACGATAATAGGGTGAAGATATTATGTTCTGGCCATAACCATGAAAATGACAAGAGATCCCAGTTAAATGGTGCAAATAGCAGGATTCCATGACCCCATTTGATCTGTGTAGCATCGAGCAGTAAATGAAAGATACAACCGCTAGCAAGTATTAAAAACGATAAGCGGCGTCGAAAAGCTAGTGTTGAGATTGCGAAACAGAAAATGAGTGAAAATATTAGCGATGCCTGTACGTTACTGCGTAAGAAGAGATCAATACGGTCGATATCAGGGTCGATTGCATGTATCGCACGCTGTATTATCCAAGGGAAATCTGGAATAACACAACTTAAAAATACTAGGCGGATATCTATCTTTGGAAAAATCGCCTTTGACACTAAGCTCTGAACACCTAAATGAATGAGAGTATTCGGCACAGTGACTTACTCGATCTGCCTGCACGCTATGATCATTATTCCTGATTTGCGGTGGTGGGTTCGTCTTTGCTTCGGGTTCGAATTACGCGTGCAGGAACACCTACCGCAACACTATAAGGCGGAATATCATTTACGACAACGGATCCAGCACCGATTACCGAACTATCGCCAATAGTTACCCCGTCCATTACCGATACGTGTCCACCAAGCCACACGTCGCGTCCAATAGTTACACCGCCACGACTCACCAGAGCTTGTTTAACTATGGGTTTGTCGCTATTTTCGAAACCGTGTTGCAGCCCTCCGATTGAACAGTTAAAACCGATTAGTGTGTACTCGCCTATCTCGAGATGCTCTGCTGACCCTAGTAAGCAATTAGGGCCAATATGAACATGATCGTGTATCTTTATATTGCCACCGCGAGTTTTAATCATGGATTGCCGACCGATCAACACGTTACTTCCAAGAGACATATATTGATCAGTGCTACCTCTGAACGACAATGTCGCAAAGTCATCGATTACAGTATTATTTCCTATTTGAATATTTCCCGGTGAACGGAGGTGAAGATGGTGACCAAAAATTACTTTACTTCCAACGCGAGAGAAAAGTTTTGGAAGGATCAATTTACGAAGAGCAAGCCCGAGTGCTCCTTGAATTGGATTTATAAAAACCAGACATAATTCAAAGAATAGTAAAGTGCTTAATTTACGATTGCCTATCACAAGGTCCTGATACTTTCGTAAGAAAGATCGTTTTTTATCTTCAATAATTGTGTCAAAGCGAAAGTCTCGATGTTTATCCATTTGAGTTATCCGGTTTTGATATTGACGTGGTTGGTCGTTTATAGCGATATAGGTAGAATAGTCCGCCTAATATTCCATCAACAATTGTTTTTGCTCTAATAAGAAGCGCGGTCGAGAGTCCTACACTACTTGTGTAGCTAAATGCTTGAAATATTGTCGAGTACGCTGCTTCCATAAGTCCAAGTCCACCGATTGATACCGGTAGGTTCATGATCAGCATTATCGCCGGTACCGCCACCAAGATAGTCAAAAACTCTATCTCACGAGAAAATGCCATGGCTGAAACCCATACATTTATAACAGCAAGAAAATAGAATACTAATGATATAAGAAAAGCAATAATTAATGTTTTCTTGTCGTTTTTATACTCATAAATAGCATCATGTAATTTTATTAATTTTTCAAATGATCGCTCGAGTAATTTGAAACGGCTACCAAACAGATTATTTATAATATAAATTGGCCTTTTGTCCAGGATCAGCCAGACTATTATGCTCGTCATCACAACGCATAACAGCAGACTATTAGTAATGATTGGAAGGTCATAATTCTGAATACTGACTATTACTGCGAGCAAAGACACAACGGTGAGCACTACCATTCCTGTAAAACGTTCTAAAAAGACAGATGCCAGTGACTCTGAATTGGTTTTGGTTATCTTGCCGAGTTCATATACTCTGACAATATCCCCACCCATGCCGGTTGGAAGAAACAAGTTGAAGAATTTACCAACGTAGTACAGGCCAAGGAGTTTCATAAAGCCGACATTCAGTTTTTTTGAGAGCAATAGAATATGCCATTTATATGAACTAAGTAGATTCATTGCTAGGCTAACTACAATCGACCAAAAAAGAAAATAGAGATCGACATTACGGATAGTTACTAGAAATTTAGTGCGCCCTTCGTCACTCATGAGATCAGCCTGGTAAATGACAAAACCAATTAAGCCTAAGGTAACTGTGACTTTGAGGAGCAATGACAAGATATTTTTCGTCGAAGACATTCGCTGTTAAATATAATCTGTAGTTGGATTATCGGGTTTTTGTGTATTTGCGTTTTTTCAGCCACAAACGAATGTTAATCAGTGGAATAGCCGCAGAAGATGTCAAAAATCGGATAAGGTTAAATCTGACGAATCGAAATCTACCAAACCATAATAAGCTTGAAACCGCCCGTTCAGTAAGTTTTTCTTGTGCAGTAGCCTCGGCCGCGGGTAGGCCATAAAAAGGCACAGCTATACCACTTTGCCGTCTCCGTTCGACTCGAAGTGGAGCGTTTAAACCTTTTCGACGGGTTTGCTGTTTATGGGTTTGATAGGCTTTGTCATTTCCCAAATTTTGGGCGTGAAGTGAGCCTCTCGCAACAGCCTTTTCTAATAAGGCTTTTCCGTGATTATTGCGTACTAAAATTCTTGAATGATAGGCGAATTTATAATTCCCCTGTTTGTCACGTGTCCATGCATCACTAATTGAAATATCAGAAAATAAATTTGATCCATCCAGACATGTCTGGCAACGATCGGGCATATACAGTCCAATGAAATAGTTATAAGCGCCATCCTTGTAGTTTGAATAGTGTAAGTCTCTAATTTCTCCATCCTTCATTATAGCTCTCATCTTTCCGGGCCAATCTCCCCCGCGAAATTGAAAATCCTGTATTTCATCCGGTTTAATTTTTTTTGTTTCCAGCAGTTCCGGAACAACATAGGTTTCAAGAGCACCTCCGCAAAATAGACCTACAATCCACGGCAGCTTTTCTCGTAGTTCTGGAATTTCGCGCAGAGCAAATCGCAGTCCGTGCAAATGACAAGGTAGCGCTGCGATAGCATATTTACCGTCTGATGCAAGAACGTCTTTCAATATGGCATTAAACGGTATGACGGTATAACGCGACCCTTGGCTCGCTGCTAAATCTTCTTCGGTACGAGCGATAAACGACTCACCCAACCAAGGTTTGTCCTTTCGCATTCGGGTGACAATGCAGCCGTCGACATCACCATTTTTGAGTAAATCATGGAGCAGGGCAGTGACGACGCCTCCACCTGCACCACCGTATCTGAATGTTTCATTTGTTGCATAGCCAACATGAACTTCTTCCACTCGACCATCGAAATTATCGCTTACATCGACGTCATTAAAACTAAGCTCGTTTAGGTTCTCAAAGGAAACGTCTTGGCCTGGGCATACTTTTCGGCATAGCCCACATTCTGTGCAGGCATCTTCATTTAGTTGAGGATAGTAATCAGGACCAATTGAAAGGGCACCTTCGGGGCAGACACCAACACAGGTGCCGCTCCTTGCGCAAAGTGAGAGTTCCCTGAAGGCAACACTCAGTTGCGATGGGTCAATCTTTCCGGAATAGATTGGAGTATTTAATTGCGAGCTCAAAATATATCCCAAAAACAAATTGTTGTCGTGAAAATGTCCTAGAAGAACCTTGTTGATCGTGATAGAGACATAGGCTTCCGTGTCTTATAAACACGCTACAAGAAAACCGATACTAAATGCTCGATTGGAATCAAGGACAATTAATTCTATCCCCAATCTCACTAGAGGATTTTAATGGAAGACTGCATAGCAAACTAGCCGATCACTGGAATTTCAATGCTTGGGTTATTCCATTTTGAGATTCTTGGTCGTGCCATTGGAGTCGTTACCAGTTGAATTTCCGGAGCGTTTTCAATAGAAATCGATACGTTGTCAGATGCTGTAACCGATGCCGATTCTGTTTTGGTTGAAACCTGTGCTGGTCTATGTTCGACTGCCGGTTGGTTCGACCTCGGCGTGGTTTTTTCTGGTGACGCGGGTTTAGTATTTTTGCGCTGGGGTGCTTTAGCCGAGCGCTTATCGTGCTGAGAACGGTTGGTTTTTGTGTTTCGTTCAGTTTGCTCCCGTGATGGTCTTTTATATTCAGCAGATAAGAAAGCCGGGTCTATATCGGCACGGTTTATTTGGTGGCCGATATATTGTTCGATTTCGACAAGAGAAAATGCATAATCTTCGCAAGCAAAGGAAATCGCATCACCACTAGCACCTGCTCTGGCGGTTCTACCTATACGATGCACATAATCTTCAGCGTCTTGGGGTAAATCAAAATTAAATACATGACTTACATCGGGTATGTGAAGTCCTCTGGCGGCAACGTCGGTCGCAACAAGAATATCCATTTCGCCACTGGTGAAATTACGTAATATTGATTCTCGCTTTTTCTGTGGAACTTCACCGGTTAACACCCCCGCGCGATGCCCGTTTGCGGTTAACCAGTTGCCTACTTTGTCGGCTCCATGCCGAGTATTTACAAATACTAGCGTGCGCCCTGTTTTCAGGCTCGCAAGAATACCTAGCATTAACGGTATTTTCTCTGAATTTGCCGGATAATAGACTTCTTCCCGGACATTGTCGGCTACCGTTTTATCCGATTCGATTTTTATTTCATTAGGATCGTTCATATGCTCGTATGCAAGTTCCATTACTCGAGCAGAAAGGGTTGCAGAAAATAGCATGTTTAAGCGTTCTTTCGGGTCTGGCATTCGTCGCAACAAGTAGCGCATATCTTTTATAAACCCGAGATCAAACATTCGATCGGCTTCATCTAATACTACGACTTGGATATCGTTTAGTGTAAAAATACCCTGTTTGTAGAAGTCAATTAGACGTCCAGGCGTTCCAATCAAAACGTCTATTCCCGCGCCAATCGTTTCTTTTTGCTTTTCGTAATCTGTACCCCCATAGGCTAAGGCAAGTCGTAAATTAGTATCTTTACCTAAACTTACGCCATCGGAGTGGATTTGCACAGCAAGTTCCCTAGTGGGAGCGATAACGATACCCCGAGGAGCTGATTTCCTAGCTTGGTCGGCGTCAGGAATCTCTGTAGTTAGAATGCGATTAAACATGGCAAGCAAAAACGCGGCTGTTTTACCGGTGCCCGTTTGAGCCTGTCCTGCCACGTCTCCTCCGCTAAGAGCAACGGGCAGACTTTCTGCCTGAATAGGTGTGCAATGACTAAATCCAGCAGATTCGAGCGCATTCAACAAGCGTCCGTCTAAATTTAGTGTAGAAAACTCAACGTTACTTAAGTGGGAATTTTTCATTCGTTCTTGGTAGGGTATTGATCAATATAAGAAAATCTGGAGCCAGCAAGTTGTTGGCGCTCTTCCGGAAAAAAATTCCGGTGTTTTTGGGATTGCAAACCGATTCGGAATGCTGTCAAATTGTGTAAACTATAACCCAACTTAACCTTCACCCATGGTACTGCCCAGGAGGCAAACCCTAAATGTCTGACAAAATTGTCCACGTCAGCGATGACACCTTCGAAAATGACGTACTTAAATCTGAACGTCCTGTACTGATAGACTATTGGGCTGAATGGTGCGGGCCATGTAAAATGATTGCGCCCGTTCTAAGCGAAATAGCAGATGAGTATGCTGACAAAATTAAGGTCGCCAAGTTAAACATCGATGAAAATCCGGAAACTCCGCCAAAATACGGTATTCGTGGTATCCCAACACTTATGTTGTTTAAAAATGGCAATGTTGAAGCGACAAAAGTTGGAGCGGTGTCGAAGTCCCAACTTACAGCATTTATCGACAGCAATCTATAAAGTATACCACAGCGCAGTTGACAGTACTTGTCGACTGCGCTGATCTCGGTTATGATCGCACCATAACATTTATTATTTCTCTTCTTTTACGCTTTTTCCTGCGCCCCTTTTAAATTTTCTTGTCATCACCGTCCGGTGAAGGCTGCTTAATCTTATCCATTTACAATTAATATGGCACTTAATCTTTCCGAATTAAAGAAAAAATCTGCTACAGAGTTAGCAGAGTTTGCCCGCAGTATAAATCTTGAGAATTCCGCACGTTTGCGAAAACAAGATCAAATATTTGCAATTTTAAAATCACAGGCTCGTAAGGGCGAAAAAATAAAAGGCGAAGGTGTCATGGAAATACTCCAGGACGGTTTCGGTTTTTTACGTTCGGCCTCAAGCTCTTATATGGCTGGACCGGATGATATTTATGTATCTCCTAGTCAGATTAGACGTTTTAGTTTAAGGACGGGTGACACAATTAGCGGATTAATTCGACCACCAAAAGATTCAGAGCGATACTTTGCTCTGCTCAAGGTCGAATCGATAAACTATCAGCCGCCGGAAGAGGCCAAAAACAAGATACTGTTTGAGAACCTTACACCTTTACATCCGGATGAACGTATTCGTCTGGAGCAGGAGAATGGTTCAACAGAAGATCTGGCGGCGCGAGTAATTGACATAGTGTCACCGATAGGAAAAGGCCAACGAGGATTGATCGTATCAAGCCCGAAGACGGGTAAGACTGTGATGTTGCAGCAAATTGCTCACGCAATTACTTCGGCATCCCCAGATATAATGTTGATTGTTTTATTGATCGACGAGCGACCAGAAGAAGTGACCGAAATGGAACGTTCGGTTCGCGGTGAAGTTGTATCTTCGACATTCGATGAGCCGGCTACTCGGCATGTGCAAGTAGCTGAAATGGCAATTGAAAAGGCTAAACGGCTTGTCGAGCATAAAAAAGATGTTGTGATACTTCTCGATTCTATTACCCGATTGGCTCGCGCATATAATACTGTCGCTCCCGCTTCAGGGAAGGTCTTAACCGGCGGAGTTGACGCAAACGCTCTGCAGAGACCAAAGCGATTTTTTGGTGCTGCTCGAAATATCGAAGAGGGTGGAAGCCTTACGATTTTGGCGACAGCTCTTATTGAAACCGGCTCGAAAATGGACGATGTAATTTATGAGGAATTCAAGGGAACCGGCAATATGGAGATTCATCTTGACCGACGTATCGCCGAAAAACGGGTTTACCCATCGATAATTATTAGTAAATCGGGAACACGTAGGGAAGAGTTGTTAACTGATCCTGCTGAGTTGCAGAAAATTTGGTTGCTTCGCAAATTACTGCATCCTATGGATGATGCCGATGCGCTTGAATTTATGTTGGATAAGTTACGTGCAACTAAGAGCAATGCGGAATTTTTCAAATCGATGAATCGATAAAATCTCGCAACAGCGTCTTATCGAGAATTTGCTTGCGTTTGCGTCGTGATTTACCTAGAATCCGCGCTCCGCTAGATGCTGTCTAACGAACATATTAACGGCATATTTACGATTTATGTAAAATATGCACCAGAGGAATTGAGATGAAAACAGGACTACACCCTGAATACAAAACCATCAAAGTTGTTTGTGCATGTGGAAATAACTTTGAAACAGGATCAACACTGAAAGACGAACTCCATGTTGAAGTTTGTTCAGAATGCCACCCGTTCTATACCGGGCAGCAGAAAATAATGGATACCGGCGGACGTGTTGGTAAATTTCAGCAAAAGTATGGTCGTAAGTCATAGACAGTTCCAATACTGTTCTGTAATTTGGGAAAGGCGACTTATGGGTCGCCTTTTTTTATTTTTATGGTAGGGAATATTGAAAAACTTTAGTCAACTTTGTGAAGATCTTGAAGATCGAATGCTTAGCTCGAATGTTTATTTTGGGCATGGTACGGATAACGCTTATGACGAAGCGGTATGGTTAGCTTGTCATATTTGCGAAATCGATCTTGCCATAGAGGAAGAATTACCGTGGTCACGAAACGTAAGTGAGACTGAAGCTACTCGGGCGGATAATTTGCTAGATAAACGAATTTCCAGCGGAAAGCCGTTAGCCTATCTTATTAACGAAGCTTGGTTCGGTGGAGAACGTTTCTATATAGATCAACGAGCTATCGTTCCCCGCTCTCATTTGGGTGAATGGATTCCCGATCGTTTCGAGCCATGGTTGGATCTCACGCACCCCCGCTCGAAGATTCTTGATCTTTGCACAGGAAGCGGATGTATTGCGATTGCATTGGCTAAATCGTTTCCTGAGGCCTTAGTTCATGGGGCTGACCTATCCTCAGCCGCATTGGCTGTTGCTCAGATAAATGTGGACATGCATAATCTAAGCGATCGTGTTGAATTATTTCAAGGGGATATGTACGACTTCGTTGACGAAAATTCCGAGCCATATGACTTAATTGTTTCCAATCCACCCTATGTTGCTAGTCAATTAATGCTGGATTTACCTGATGAATATGGCTTTGAGCCGCCAATGGCCTTTGAGGGTGGAGAAACAGGGCTTGATTTTATCGAGCAGATTCTTAAAAATGCGCCTCGATATTTGTCGGAAAACGGAGTGCTCGTAGTTGAAGCTGGATCGGCAAACGTTAGTTTGGAAAAGCATTTTCCTAACATACCGTTTACCTGGCTAAGCTCGGCAAACGGTGATGAGGTAATATTCCTACTGACGGCGGCAGAGCTTAAGCAGTACTTTTAGAAGCTAAATTTCGATTAGTTCGAAATCAATTTTAGTGGCTTCGCAATCCGGACATTTCCAATCGTCGGGAATATCGGCCCACAAAGTTCCGGCTGGAATACCCTCGTCAGGTTCGCCTTTTTCTTCGTCATATACGTAACCGCAAATAACACACATATAGGTTTTAAAATCCATAATAGGAAGCACCAAATAATAAATTTTTGAAGGTGCAGGATTCTATACTACGTAAATATAAACTAGGAAGCATTGATTCCAAATTCATGAGCCTTTTACCTAAAAAATTCACGTCATTTGAGACTTAATACTATGAATCAGCCATTTGAAGCATTAATTGTGGACGCTCAGCGATATATTCCGGGTGGTGTCAATTCCCCTGTACGAGCGTTTAAGTCCGTTGGGGGAGCACCCGTATTCTTTTCCAGCGCTGATGGCGCATGGCTTACAGATACCCAGGGGAAAAAGTATGTCGATTATGTTGGTTCCTGGGGGCCAATGATTTTAGGGCATAATGATAGTGTCGTTCGAGAAGCCGTTATAAAAGCGGTGGAGAAAGGTTTGAGCTTTGGGGCTCCAACTATTATTGAAACCGAAATGGCGAAGTTTATTTGTGAGTCAATTGATTCAATTGAACAGATCCGTATGGTGAATTCTGGTACCGAAGCTACCATGAGTGCAATTCGTCTTGCCCGCGGTTATACCGGTCGGGATAAAATTGTAAAATTTGAAGGCTGTTACCATGGCCATGCCGACGGTCTATTAGTAAAAGCGGGTTCTGGTGCGCTAACACTCGGTGTGCCGACATCTCCGGGAGTGCCAGCGTCAGTGGCGGAGCATACGTTGACACTGGAATACAACAATGCTGAACAGGTAGTTCAAGTATTTGCTGAGATTGGTCATTCAATTGCTGCAATTATTGTTGAGCCAGTGGCTGGTAATATGAATTGTATTCCACCCGCTGAGGGTTTTCTGCAAACTTTGCGTGATGTAACCAGCGAGTATGGCAGTGTTTTGATATTTGATGAGGTAATGACCGGGTTTCGGGTTGGACCACAGGGAGCTCAAGGTAGATATTCTATAAACCCAGATCTTACTACGCTCGGTAAAATAATTGGCGGTGGAATGCCGGTTGGTGCATTTGGAGGGCGTGCCGAAATAATGTCTAACCTAGCGCCAGTGGGTGCGGTTTATCAGGCGGGCACTCTTTCTGGAAATCCGATCGCGATGACAGCTGGTTTGGCGACATTGCAGCGAGCGGTAAGCCCGGAATTACATAAGCGACTTGAGAAAACAACTGCAAATTTGTTAACAGAGTTAAAACGCAGAGCACAGAACGCAAACATAGGTTTTGTAACTAACCAAGTTGGCGGGATGTTCGGTTTGTTTTTTACCGATTCCGAAACCGTTGGAAATTTTGAACAAGTATCAAGTTGCGATGTAGACAGATTTAATCGTTTCTTCCACGGGATGCTAAGTCGCGGGGTCTATCTTGCCCCATCGTCTTACGAAGCAGGATTTATTTCGGACGCCCATGACCAAATTGCGATAAAACATACATTGGATGCAGCTGAGGCTTCATTTAACGAACTGTAACAGTATGTAGAGACCTGATTTAGTGCTTTGGGAATATTGTTTACTATATTCCCTAGCAAAGTATTAGGTGTTTTCAGGTAGAAATGTGAGCGACATGGGGTATTTGAAAGTGTGGCCGCGACGAGTCTGACGTATCGCGCGAATTATCGTGACCCATTGAAAGATAACGAGCGCGGAAAGTAGAAAAATACCAACAATTACTACACATAACATCATCGCTACAACGGCGAATAGTGTCCAGGTGATTTGGAAATTTAATAGGTTTGAAAGTTCTGTCCGAAGATCCGAATTGGCGATATGTTTCTTCCAGTACCATAAGGGAACAAATACGTGTGCAAATGGTATCCCCAGGCAGATTAGAAATGTTGCAAGTTGGGAATATGAGATAATGTTTTTTGACTGATTCGTACTGGTCGACATCTCTATTTGCCCCGCAGAGCTGGTTTGCCTCACATATATTAGAACGCCAACCAACGTGAATAGGCAGGCAAATGCCATTATCATAATCAGTCCGAGAAAAGATAATTCCATAGCTATCGGTTGCCCAATGATTCCTCCGTATCCAGCACGGATCACAGGTGCACAACTTACCACGTTTAAAGAAGTGCCGATTAGTAAAAAACCGTACGCAAAATATTTTTTCAAACTTGTAAGGCTCTAGTAGAAATTGGTTTATGATCGACCAAGCCGATCAGCATATAAAGAATACAAATTGTAAAGCATATCCCGATTGCCACAATGGTTTTTGCTTCAATCTGAGGTGTAGAAATTTAATTATTCTCCACACACTTCGTGAAATTTAACGGTTGAACTTTCATTAAACCAATGTTCAATAAGCTTCCAGGCGATGGAAATTCTATTTGGCATTTGAATTTTTCCATTGGGTATCCATTCCGCTAGCTCATCGCGCGAGTACCACCTGGCATCCTGTAATTCATTGTCTTTCATTGAAATTAAGCCCGTATCCCAACAAGCCGTGAAGCCCAGCATGAGTGATGCAGGGAATGGCCAAGGTTGTGATGCGAAATACTGCACGTTTCGGACGAGTGTACCTGTTTCCTCGTAAACCTCTCGATAAACTGCTTGTTCTGGCGATTCTCCAGGTTCCACAAATCCGGCAATTGTAGAGTATAGGCGGTCAGGCCAGCCCCGCTGTCGACCAAGTAAGCAAGACTCACCGTTATGCACAAGAGCGATAACTGCCGGATCAGTTCTTGGAAACGTCTTTTTATCGCAATCACGGTTGGTGCATTGCAGTACATGTCCTGATTCACTTGATTCAGTTGGATTTCCACATACTCCACAGAATTGATGATTACGATGCCAGTGAATCATCGCCACAGCATATCCAATAATACTGGCATGCATTTTCGACAAATAAGGCGTGACTTGCTTAAGTTCCATGAAAAACAGATCACCGCAGTCTGAAGAAAGAATTCCGTCTGGGTGCTCATCGCAACGAATGCCAAAAACTGGCATACCTCCCACTTCGCCTAAAAACGAGCCCGTTAGTTTGTTACGATAAGCCGTTAACACAGTAGATGTTTCTATAAATGCTGCCTCAAATCCCTCATGTGTTTTACGAATACCGACCTTGCCGTCAAAAATAAATAAAAAAAGTGCGGACCCGTTTTCAACGCTTTTTTTCAAAAGAAGTTGTCGTTGACGTTGGAGGCTGCATCGGTCATATCCATTCTGTGCAAAGTGTATTGCCATGATTATTTTCTTTATTTATCGCGAATTCGTTATTTTACAGTATTTGATGCACAGAACCGATTAAGTCCGCTTCTGAAATTTTATAAGACCCTGTAGAATCAAGCCATTGCGGTGCCTCACTATTTGACTGTATCTTATTAATTTATCCCGAAAATATAATGAAACTTGAAGTCCAAGCTGCGATTCGAGCAGCACTCAACGCTATGGTAGCAAATGGAACCCTTGAGCTCGATGAGCTGCCGGAAATTCACCTGGAACGAACACGACAAAAGGATCATGGTGATTATGCTTCGAATATTGCATTGGCGTTGTCAAAGCGTGTTCGTAGAAATCCTCGTGAACTCGCAGCAAGTATTATCGAACATTTTCCACCTTCAAGTCTGGTTGAACGCAAAGAAGTAGCTGGTCCGGGCTTTATTAATCTATTTCTTTCGAAAAATTCTGGATATGATTTAGTTCGAAGTATACGCAGGTCGGGCTCAGCTTATGGAGAACTACCCGCACAGGAGTCTCCATCGATTATGGTGGAATTTGTCTCGGCTAACCCGACCGGGCCGCTGCATGTGGGACATGGCCGCGGTGCGGCTTATGGTGATGCACTTGTACGGGTGTTAAAAAAGGCGGGATATCAGGTTGCAAGCGAATATTATGTAAACGATGCTGGTCGGCAAATGGATATTCTAGCGGTAAGTGTCTGGATTCGGTATCTGGAACTGTGTGGGGAGGAAGTAGCGTTTCCGAGTAATGCTTATCAGGGTGATTACATCTATGATATCGCAGCAACTATTCATAGAAATTATGCTGAACGGTTTGTGATTCAACCTAAAGAGTTAATGGATAACTTGTCGAACGACGATGAGTCAAGAATTGATGAGATTATTTTTCGAGCTAAAAGTCATCTGGGAGATGAATCTTATCGCATAATCTTTGATGTGACACGGGATACGTTAGTTGATGATATACGAAAAGATTTAAGCGAGTTTAGGGTAGAGTTCGACTGTTGGTTTTCAGAAAGATCGTTAATGACAAGCGGAGCAATAGATAAGGCCGTTAAACGCTTGGATGAACAAGGTTATCTTTTTGAGAAGGAAGGAGCTACATGGTTTAAGTCAACTGACTTTGGTGATGAGAAAGATCGAGTTATACAGAGAGCAAACGGCAACTATACCTATTTTGCTTCTGATATTGCTTATGGTTTGAATAAAAAGGAACGTGGTTTCGATCAGTTGATATATATCTGGGGTGCAGATCATCATGGTTATATTACGCGAACCCGTGCTGCATTCGAGGCCTTGGGAAATAATCCCGATGAATTTACTGTCCTACTTGTACAGTTTGCGATTCTCTATCGCGGTGGAGAAAAAGCGTCTATGTCAACGCGGGGTGGCGATTTTGTCACACTACGAGAATTACGCGATGAAGTCGGAAACGACGCGGCAAGATTTTTTTACGCACTAAGAAAGTCTGAGCAGCATATGGATTTTGATTTGGATTTGGCGAAGTCGCGTTCTAGTGATAATCCGGTTTATTACGTGCAATATGCTCATGCTCGGGTGTGCAGTGTATTTAGACAGCTCGATGAGAAGGGTATTGACGTTGATACCGAATCTGCTGATCTAGCGCTACTGGTTGAACCACGCGAAGATGATCTAATCAAAGACTTATCGCGTTTTCCCGAGGTGATCGAAACTGCAGCTCGAAGTTATGAGCCCCATCAGGTCGCTTACTATCTTCGTGATTTGGCCAATGCATTTCATGCCTATTACAATGCTCATCCCTTTATTGCGACCGAACCGAATATACGAAATGCTCGACTGGTGCTAATTGATGCTACCCGACAAGTATTGAGTAATGGTTTGGACGTGTTGGGTGTTTCAGCACCTGAGTCGATGTGAAATGGCACAGGCTCGACGAAGATCGAAGAAGCCAAAAGCTGGATTTGGTTCCAACGCATTAGGTATGTTTTTCTCAGGTATGGTAGTGGGAGCGGTCGCAACATCTTTTATTACGGGTATTAGAAGTAGCGACCCAGAGTCTATTGGCCGTGGTATTGAACACATGATATCAACATCCCGAAATCAAGTAACTGCACCACAAAATATAACTCAATCCAGTCCGCCTCAGGATTTTACTACTAGTTTTGACTTTTATGAAATTTTGCCGGAAATAGAACAAATCGTACCATTGCCGATTGAAGATAAAAAAGTGTCGGAAAATTCGGCGAAAGTTGCTAACCCATCAAAGCCAGACGTTAACTCGATAGTTAAGCCGCGAAACGAGAGTAAATCTGACGGGAAATACTTACTACAAGCGGGTTCATTTAAGAAGTTGTCGGATGCTGATCGACTAAAAGCTGAGTTGGCACTTTCCGGATTAGTTTCTAAAATACAGAAAGTAAGTATAGAAGGGCGTGGTAATTTTTATCGCGTTCGGCTTGGACCATACGTATCTGTTGAAGCGTTGGGCCCGATAAATAGACAGTTGGAAGGGATGAAGATAAAAGCCTTAATGTTAAAAGTTGTTTCTGGTTAGCTACGATTAATTATCATGTTCTTGTAACCAAATATGTATTTCGGCTGATACTTCTGCTAGTGCAGAACGCGTAATAAATAGTCCAATGTGTCCTGCATTAACCTCTAGTTCATGGTAATCAGAATTCGGTACTAGATCTTCTAGGGCATTGCAAGATTCTACCGGGACTATATGGTCATTACGGGCAAATATATTTAGGATGGGAATCTGTAATGTGGATATATCAATCCGTTCGTCATCAATATACAGGTCTTTCGATATAAAGCCATTTCCCTGAAAGAATAATTCGCAAAACTCCTGAAACGCAATTGCCGCTTGATCCGGGCTATCATTAATCCATTGCTCCATTCGCACGTAGGTTTCGAGCTTCTTTTTATCGTCTGCAAAATTTAATACGTCAAGAGCCTTTAGTGCGCTAAGTTTTATCGGATTTAAAGATAAAAACATCTGTTTAATAACATCACCCGATATATTCCCCAAGGTTGATGTGATCTCGGTAACATTCAACTGCCGGATTAACCGTGCGAGGTGAAACTCCGGACTATGGAAGTCTATGGGCGTCACAAGAGTGATTAGGTTCTTGACTTTCTCAGGCCGGGCTGCCGCATGTACAAGGCTTAGAACGCCACCCTGACAAATGCCCGCAAGTGATAATTGTTTCGCACCGTCATTTTCTAAAACTGCATCCACACATTCGGCTAGATCTTTTAGAGCGTAATCAGCGAATGTCGTAAATTCATCCTCTGAACTTACGCGTCCCCATTCAAGAAGATACGGTTGTATGCCATTTTCAATCAATTTGACTATTAGACTTCGCTCGTGTTCTAGATCAAGAATATTGGGTCTATTGACGAGTGCATACACTAATAATAGGGGAGTACGAATTTTCCTATCTGGGCAGTAGTAGCGAAACAAACGATGTTTTCCGAATTTAGCGACTACTTTACGAGAGGATGACTGAGATTCATCGATGGAAATCGTCGAGGCGTTTCTAACCGCAAGCCCAAGATTGGTGCTTATCTCTATGATTTCGTTAATGTATTTATTTTCAGCCATGGTGTAGGATAAAGAGTAGATTGGGTGTTTCAGTTGAGCTGTAAGTAGAGTGTTTGAATCTACTTAGCGACAGTCTTCTTAGCGACAGTCTTCTTAGCGGCAGATTTCTTAGCGACAGTCTTCTTAGCGACAGTCTTCTTAGCGACAGTCTTCTTAGCGGCAGTCTTCTTAGTGGCAGATTTCTTAGT
>CAJQKF010000020.1 GCA_905478855.1 uncultured Gammaproteobacteria bacterium | reverse complement strand
GTGTTTCCAGGAGGGGTGGGTACGGCGGAAGAAATACTCTATTTGCTTGGTATTCTGTTGCATCCGGAAAATAAGGAAATGCCTTTTCCTTTGGTATTTACCGGCCCGGCGAGTTCGAAGGAATACTTTGAAAGTATTGACCGTTTTCTTCGGGTGGCATTAGGCGATGATATCCACAAATACTATCGTATTGTGGTTGGAGATTCGGCACAAGCTGCGGATTATATACTGCACTCTCTGAGAGACGTGCGTCGGTATCGTCGTGAAACCCGGGACGCCTATTATTTTAACTGGCGTTTGAAAATATCTGAGGATTATCAGGAGCCGTTTAATCCCACCCATGAGAACATGTCGAGTCTGAGAATTGATCGGGATATGCCTGCTCATGAGCTTGCTGCAAACCTAAGGCGTGTGTTTTCCGGTATTGTCGCTGGTAATGTCAAGGAGGAGGGTATTAAGGCAGTGGAGCAGCATGGTCATTTTGAAATTCACGGCGACACCGAGATTATGGAATCTATGGATTTTCTGTTGCAATCTTTTGTCGCCGATAATCGAATGAAATTGGAGGGTGTAGAATATTCACCGTGTTATCGCATAGTTAAGTAGTGTTTTTATTTTGCGGTGACAAACGCTCTAAAATTTCTAGTTCTGACTCACTAAACCCAGATTGTAGCCTGGCCTCCCTATTGAATGGGCCGCGAACACTACCACGGCAATGTTGAATAAGTAGCGATTCAAAGGTTGACTCCGAGTCAAGCTTTTCGCGCTCACAGAAATAGTGAAACCAGCGATTGCCTATCGCGACATGACCAATTTCTTCTCGTAAAATTAAGGCAAGAATATCAGCGCTTTTGTGATCGCCGACATCAATGAATGCCCGATGCATAGCAGGGGTGACATCTAGGCCACGTGCTTCTAGTACTTTTGGAACAATACCCATTCGGGTTAATGGATCGGTCGATGCTTTCTCAGCAATAGCCCAAAGACCGTTATGGGCAGGGAAGTCTCCATAATCGTAGTTGAGTTCACGCAATCGTTTGCGCAAAAGGCCGAAGTGACGCGCTTCGTCCGCTGCAACCGCAATCCAGTCAGATATATATTCCCTTGGTGTATTAAAAAAACGTAGAGCTGCATCCAGTGCTAGATTTATAGCGTTAAATTCAATATGGGCAATGGCATGTAAAAGAGCTGCTCGCCCATCTGGATTGCGTAAACTTCTTTTTTTCAGTTTGCTAGGGTGCACTAAAGTTATCGAAACCGGCGTGCCTGGAGCTTCAAGGATAGCTGACTGGGTGTGATTAAAATCCCAGAGCTTCTCATTTTCTACTATTGTTAACAGTTCCTTGGCTCCCGTAGTCTTATCTTCTATATTTGTAGATTGATGCACGCGAAACGTGTCGTGGTAAAGATTCATATGGTCATTTATAAATTATCGGATTAACAATTAATTGACTAAATTTTTGATGAAGGCTTGGGAATATTTGGTACTTGTGAAATTAACCATGACAGGTAGATAAACGAAACAATTGGCTGTTGAATTTTTAAACATAATAATGTTCAGCAGTTTCGCTTTTTTGCAGCCAAGAGATTCAGTTAGCTTACTCGGTCTGGATTAATCCGTTGTTCTGAGAGTAATAAATTTGCCAGTTACATTCCCTTGGGTTAAGTTAGTGTTTAGTTATTGTCACTATAAACATCTTACTCTATATCTTCGACTATGAGATCGTGTCCCTATTATAGTCACAACAATTTTATGAAACAGAAGTTTGCAATGGTGCAGGTTCACACTAGAGGGGATTTTTCTATTTATGAGAACGATTCAATAACCCGTGAATTCGAGCAACAAATTATTGGTCCTGAGGGCATTGTTGCGATCCACTCGCGTTCGTTCAATAGCGCTAGTGGAGAAAATGTAGCTGAGGATGTTATCGGTATAATTTAACTTGAATTCGCCGCATGGGATGAACGCAGCCGGCTAAGAAAATCTTATCCGGGCTACGATCCAAAACCGAGAGTATTCCCGGGATAGTGATGGAGTTTCGGGAAGCCGAAAGTGGCCCCGGCGGTGGTAAACCGATACAGGTGGAGTTTAGTTCACGTGAACCTTGGCGAATTACCGGTGGTTGCCCAGGTACGCGAATTGATGCAGAAAATTGGTGGTTTCGCTGATAGCGAAGATAATCGACCGTTACCGGGTATAGAATGGCGTGTTGAGGTAGATCGCGAAGAAACTGCTAGATTTGGTGCGGATATTGCAACCTTAGGAAATGCAATTCAAATGGTTACAACGGGTATAAAAGTCTCAGATTATCGACCGGATGACAGCGATGACGAGGTGGATATAAGAGCTCGTTTTACTTTTCCGCAAAGAAATCTTGGTCAACTTGATCAGTTGCGTGTTCCCACAAGTAATGGAATGATACCGATAAGTAATTTTGTGACCCTTAAACCATCACCAAGAACCGGGGCATTAAATAGGGTTGACTCTAGACGTGTTATCACCATCCAATCAGATATTGCTAATGGGTTATTGGTAGATGACCAAACACGGGCGCTCCAAAAAGCTCTGCAGGAGGCTGAAATTGATGCCGCTGTAGAGTTCCGATTTAAGGCTGAGGATGCGGATCAGAAAGAAGCAGGTCAGTTTTTGGCCGGCGCATTTCTACTGGCAATCTTATTAATGGGTATTATACTTGTAACGCTGTTTAACAGCGTATATCAGGCATTTCTAGTACTTTCGGTAATCATCTTTTCTACCGCAGGTGTGCTTATAGGATTAATGGTGACAGCACAACCATTTGGTATAGTAATGGTCGGGCTGGGCATTATTGCTCTTGACGGCATCGTGGTGAACAACAATATCGTTCTTATTGATACGTATAATGGTATGAGATCTGGAGGTATGAATGGGTATGCAGCGGCACTTGAAACCGGAAAATTAAGAGCTAGGCCAGTTTTTCTCACAGCCTTTACGACAATTCTTGGACTACTTCCTATGGTTCTAGCAATGAATATTGATTTGATTAACCGGGAAATTTCGTTTGGCGCACCCTCAACCCAATGGTGGACTCAATTGGCTAGCGCGATTGCCGGCGGTCTGGCATTTGCGACGATTCTAACCCTAGTATTGACGCCTGCCTTGCTGGTTCTTGGAGATAATGTACGTCAAAAAGTTAACGGTCTTCGAAAACGAAATTTGAAGGTGGTCGAAACAGAAACGTTAGCTATACCCTAAGTGTTAGTTTATTTTAGTCGGAGTTGCGCATGTGTGAGCTAACAAACCTATTTGATGAGAGTGTCGTTATTAAGCAATACGCACCAGAGATTGGTGTTGAAGTTGAGGGCTTGGGAAATAGTAAGTGGACGTCTTTGGCTATTGCAAATGGATTGCGAAGACTACTTGATCGTTATTTGGTAGTCGTTGTTCGTGATCAATTTTTGCAGGCTAGGAGTCTCCGTGAATTGGTTAGGCATTTTGGACCATTATTTCTGCATCATGCCGATGAAGGCGTTATTTTCGCCGAAGGCTTTGACGATGTACTTGAAATGCGTAAAGAGCCAGACGGCAACCGTTTATTTGGTGGAAGTGAATGGCATGCCGATGTGACATTTCGTAACCCTGCAGGTTTGTATTCAGCTTTATCTGCGCAGATCCTGCCGATAATTGGTGGTGATACTGGATTCGCCAGTACCGTTGCGGCCTATGATGGCTTGAGTGCGGGTATGCGTAAGTTTTTGCAGGCTCTTAATGCTGTGCATAGCTATAACGGACCAGATCACCCGGATCATCCCACAGAAACTGCCGTTCACCCAGTAATTCGGGAACATCCGGTAACGAAAAGAAAAGGGATTTACCTGAACAAAATGTTTGTTAGTCGTTTTGAGGGTATGAGCGAAGCGGAAAGTAAACCGTTAATTGACTATTTTGACCAGTATATGTCTCAGTCCGAATTCATATTTCGGCACCGATGGCGCGAAGGTGATTTGGTTATCTGGGATAATCGATTTACGTTGCATTATCCGATAAATGATTTTACTGGGCAAAGACGAGTTCTGTATCGTTGCACCGCAATGGAACAGGCAAGTAATTAGAATGAAAAAGGAATACGTTATGCTTAGCAACTTTATACAAGGAGATACGACGCTGTTCTTGTGGACTGATGGATAAAGTGCCGGTGTCAGAATCCGCGGCTATTTCAGCTTCACGTGGGAGCTTGGCATTTGTAATCGGTGCAATGTTTTTTGGCTATGCGTTTATTCAGCGGGTTGCGCCCAGTGTAATGACCGAAGAACTCATGGCAGAATTTACTGTTGGGGGCGCGGCACTGGGCAGTCTGTCCGCATGGTATTTCTACGCCTATGCTAGCATTCAACTTCCGGTTGGGATTTTAACTGACCGTTTTGGGCCAAGAAAATTAATGAGTGTTGCTGCACTTATTTGCACGGTCTCGTCCATTGGATTTGCAATGAGCGAGTCGGTGTTTCTAGCCTCTATTAGCAGAGCGATGATTGGGGCGTCGGTGGCTTTTTGCTTTATTGGCACATTGACCGTTGCAACATACGTATTTTTGCCAAAACGATTTGCCATGCTCGCCGGTCTGTTGCAGGCAGTGGGGATGATAGGTGCGATTCTTGGTCAGGCGCCATTGCGACTTTTTATCGAGTCCTATGGTTGGCGAAATGCGAATTATACGTTGGCCGGAATTGCTATTATTTTATCGTTGTTATGTTATTACATAATTCCCAAACGTCCCGCCCAGCTAAGGAATCGGAAAGTAGTCGGAGGACAAGAAATATGGGTGAATTTTAAAAAAATTCTATCCAACCGGCAAAGTTGGTACTGTGCTGGTATCGGTTTCGGCATGACGGCGATCATGTTAGGTTTCTCTGGTCTGTGGGCTGTTCCTTGGCTTAGTACGGTTCATGAGTTTAGTAAAACCCAAGCGGCAACAATGGCATCAATGCTGTTCTTTGGTTGGGCGTTATCGTCTCCAATTGTGGGTTGGCTATCTGATAAGATTGGGCATCGCAAGCCTATTTTGTATGTTGGTGTATTAGGTAATTTAGCTTTTTTTTCCGTTATAGTGCTCGGTGATATTTCCGATTCTGCTTCATTATCTGTGTTGCTATTTTTAACTGGCATGAGTGGTGCCGCAATGACAGTAGGCTTTAGTTGTATACGAGAAGTTAACACGCATCAGGCGGGCGCTACAGCATTGGGTTTTATGAATATGTGTGTGGTCGGCGCTGGAGCAGTTATGCAACCGCTAATTGGGTGGTTGCTTGATAAGGATTGGTCGGGGGTAGCACTTGATGGAGCTCGGGTCTATTCGGCTGCGGCATATGAAACTGCGTTCTTATCGCTCATCGCGGTTAATATCCTCGCTTTATTGTGTGTCTACCGGCTTAAAGAAACGTATTGTCAATGAGCATAAAATTCTTCTGCGGATAATGTTGGAAAAATTATTCTCAATTAATAAGGCTGATCTCCAGCGAGCGTAACCCGCAACATTTCACGACGAAACCCTTGGTAATCATTAATTGCGTTGTGTTGGGTGCAACGATTGTCCCAAATCGCAAGAGTATGGTTTTCCCACCGCAAACGAAAAGTGTGTTCTTCCATTTGTTGTTGCTCATATAGGTAGTGCAGCAGGGGCTGACTTTCCAAGACGGACATTCCTTCTATTTTTTCTGTATGCGCATTGCTGCAGTATAGTGCTTTTCTATCGGTCTCCGGGTGTGTGCGAACGATTGGATGAGATGCCTGCATTGTTATGTTAGTTGGTGCACCGGGGTTATCCTTAATTCGATTAACCCGTGTTGATGCTGCCGCAGATTTTGTCGAGTGATTAATGCCGTTGAGTTGGGATAACGTTTTTTTCAGTCCGAGTGAAAGGCTCTCATAGGCGCTATACATACTAGCGAATAGCGTATCGCCACCCACTGGTGGAACCAATTTGGCATAAAGCAGAGAAGCCTTTGGCGGGCATGTTAGATAGCTCGTATCGGTGTGCCAAAGACCTCCAAAATTAATGGATTCATCTTCTTTTTTAATTACCTCAATTACATCCGGGTGATCTTTCATACCTTTTACAAATGGATAACGAGCAATCGATCCAAAGTAACGTCCTATACGAACGAGATCATTGGGCTCTAGCCGTTGGTCACGAAATATAAGTACTTGGTACTTGAGAAACGCATCATTTAGTGTTTTAGCATCTATTACCGATAACTCGGCTTGTAAATTGATATTTTTTACTTCTGCACCGAGTGCTGGAGATATTGGCTCTACCTTAAGTGGGTTGTTTGTCATTTTCAAAAACTACTATTAATATAAATTTTTATATCATATCCTATGATCACAGAAGTTCACGGCATTATATGGATTCCCCGTCTAAATCGCATCTGCAGTCGACCGAACCTAAACCAATGGATAGTCCGAGATTTCAGGGGCTATTTTTTGTTGATTGTATGTAACTTTATATAACGCTTGCTATCGCCTTATTAATTTACATTGATCGTTTTGAAAGTGATTTTTTAACATCAAATTTAGACCGATGTGGTGTATAAGGAGATCCTAACCGAATAATCTTTTTGAGCACCATAGCCTCGACGTGGACTGGCTATTAATAACGGTATAGGCGAAAGAAAAATATGACAGATATAAAATCATTACGGCGAATTTTAAATAATTATAGAACCATTGCCGTAGTTGGTCTTTCCGGGAAATGGCATCGACCCAGCTTTTTTGCCGCTAAGTATATGCTGGAGCATGGATACAATATCATTCCCGTGAATCCCAATTATGATGAGATTATTGGGCAAAAATGTTATCCGGATCTTGCTTCGATCCCAGAGCCCGTCGATATAGTAGATTTATTCCAGAAACCTGAAACCATGCCTGAATACGCACGTCAGGCGGTTTCAATTGGTGCCCAAGTACTATGGATGCAGCTTGGTATCGTAAATAATGAGGCGGCTAACATTGCCCACTCTGCCGGCTTGGAAGTCGTTATGGATCATTGTGTAAAGATTGAGCACGCGCGACTGTTTGGAGGATTAAATTTCATTGGTGTAAACACGGGTGTAATTAGTTCGCAACGCATGAAAGTTATCGCTAACTGAAAATAATCACGAGATAGATATGAGTGATCACGAATACGGATTCGAAACCCTTTGCTTACATGCTGGCCAGCAGCCGGACCCGGCTACCGGTGCCCGTGCAACGCCAATATATCAGACGTCATCTTATGTTTTTGATGATACTGATCATGCTGCAAGTTTGTTTAATTTACAGACGTTTGGAAATGTATATACCCGATTGATGAATCCAACCACTGCCCAATTTGAAGAACGAATGGCGGCATTGGAAGGGGGAAGAGCGGCAGTTGCTACAAGCACGGGCATGGCCGCACAAATGACCGCACTACTTACCATCTTAAAACAGGGAGATGAACTGGTTGCGGCAAGCACCTTGTATGGCGGTACGATCACTCAGTTTGCGGTAACCTTCAAACGAATGGGTATAAAAGTAACATTTGTAGACCCCGATGATCCGCAAAATTTCGCCAACGCTATAACCGACAAAACCAAGGCGCTGTATGGTGAGACGGTCGGTAATCCAAACAACAATGTGCTGGATCTTGAGGCGATCGGAAAGATTGCCAGCGACGCCGGTATCCCACTTGTAATAGACAATACGTTTGCTTCTCCTTATCTCTGCAGGCCTCTGGAGTTTGGTGCGGATATTGTGGTTCATTCTGCAACGAAATTCATCTGTGGTCATGGCACGTCTATGGGCGGAATAGTTATCGAATCCGGTAAGTTTCCATGGGATAACGGTAATCACCCTGATATGACAGATCCTTCTGAGGGCTATCACGGGGTTCGCTTCTATGAAACTTTTGGTGATTTTGGTTTCACCATGAAAGTCCGTTGTGAAACCATGCGAACACTTGGCCCTGCCATAAGCCCGTTTAATTCTTTCATGATGCTACAGGGTCTGGAAACACTGCCTTTGCGTATGGATCGTCATGTAAGCAACGCTGAAAAAGTAGCTGAATTTCTGAATGATCACCCGAAAGTTAGCTGGATAAAATATGCGGGTCATAAAGATAATCCGTATTATGAATTGGGTAAAAAGTATCTTCCTAAAGGAGCAGGGTCTATCCTGACCTTTGGAGTCAAAGGAGGAAGGGAGGCCGGCGCTCGGTTTATTGAAAATATAAACTTTATGAGTCATCTGGCAAATGTTGGTGACGCTAAAACACTGGTAATTCATCCCGCATCTACAACACACCGTCAGTTAAGCGATGATGAGCAGGTAAAGGCAGGAATAACACCTGACATGATACGAATTTCTGTTGGCTTGGAAACGATTGACGATATTCTTTGGGATATAGATAGTGCATTAAATGCCTAGTTTTTTCTTTTTCTAGAACTAGTTATAGATGGTTAAAATTTATGTTTGATACGACTACGAGAGAATCGATTTATCAGCCAGAACAAGGTGACTTGATTTTTCCTGAGCGCCCCGATTTTGATAATCACATGGATGAACGAAATTATCGAAAATGCCATTTAGTGGCGGCATGTAGAGCATTCGCATTGAATAGTCTCGACTACGGCTTTGCCGGACATCTCACCGTCCGTGACCCTGAGTATTTTGACACATATTGGACTAATCCAATGGCTGTCCATTTCTCTGAAGTTAAACTTTCGAATCTGATACGGGTTAACCACGATGGAATGGTTATTGAAGGAAACTACGCGTTAAATCGTGCGGGTTTCGTATTGCACGCGGCCGTGCATGCTATGCATTCAGATATCGTTGCAATGTGTCATGCCCATACTATTTATGGAACCGCATTTGCGGCACTAGGTAGAGAACTTTCGCCCATCACTCAGGATGCAGCATGTTTCTTTGAAGATCATGTAGTTATTCGAGAAGAAGCAGGTCAAGTGGCTGTTGAGGAAAAAGCTGGGTTAAATGTTGCCAAAGCGTTTAGTGGGGTTAAAGCCGCAATTCATCAAAATCATGGTTTACTTACCGGTAGTCGACACAGTATCGATGCAGCTGCTTTCTGGTTTATTGGGCTTGAGCGCTGCTGTCAGCAACAGTTATTGATTGATGCAAGTGGGCATCAGCCGATAGAGATTACGCCAGATAAAGCGCGTTACAGCAGGACACATGTAGGCAGTGAGTATATTGGATGGCTGCATTTTCAGGCCGTTTACGATAACTTGACACGCACTCAGCCGGATATGTTTGACTGAAAGCTGAGAACCGTTCGGTAGAAGAGATGACGGATTCCCGAAGTAAATTAGAACTATCTGAACCAAGGATTATGGTTTCTGCCGCTGAGGCCGCAGACATGGCAATACGTATGTTGGAAAAGATGGGTGTCACTAGCACGGTTGCTCAGATAGTCGTGGAACATTTAATCGATGCTAATTACTGTGGTGTGGAATCTCACGGTATATGGCGGGTTATTCAATATGTTGAGTATTATCGAACGGGCTATCTAAAATCGAATGTCTTGCCGGAATTGAAAGATAATGGCCGAGGCGCAATGGAAGTCAATGCTTTTGGCGGGATTGGTATACCGGCAATGAACATGGCTCAACAACATGTATGTGCCGAGGCAGAAAAACGTGGTATTGCTGCAATTACGCTGCGCAATATTGGGCATACCGGACGTCTGGGTGCGTTTGCTGACGAGGCCGCATCGCAAGGGTATCTGCTAATCATAATTGGTGGTGGCGGTAGTAAGAACTGGCGTCTGGTGGCTCCCTACGGCGGCGCTAAGCCTTTATTATCGACGAACCCATACTGTATAGGTGTTCCTGCTGGCGATCGTGGTCCGGTGGTTTTGGACTTTGCTACTTCAGCGGTTGCCGGTGGCTGGGTGTACTCGGCTCTCACTGCAGGGGCAAAATTGCCAGAAGGTGCAATCATCGACTCTGAAGGTAAGCCTACGTGCGACCCCCAGGATTACTTTGACGGCGGTGCATTATTGCCTGCTGGAGGGGCAAAAGGTTATGCACTTTCGGTGGCAGCTGAAATGATTGCTGAGGCTATGCTAGGGCCAGTTGTTACGGAGTGCAACTGGTTAATGATTGCAATCGACACAAAGCGTTATCAGGAGCCGAGTACATTACAGACGGTTGCAGAAGAAATCTTGCAGGAATTGCGTGATTGTCCACCTGCTCCTGGTTTTGAGAAGGTGGAAATCCCAGGAGAGCGTGAGCGGGATTTGCGTGAAAAAAATCGTCATCTCGATCTAGCGCTACCAAAGAATATTTGGCAGCAGATACAGGAAACGGCACGTGAACTCGACGTTTTGTAATTAACTAATTTGAACTAAAAAAATATGAAACAGTACAACATAGCCGCAATTCCTGGAGATGGTATTGGTGTAGAAGTTATTGCAGCGGGACTTGAAGTGTTGCAGGCATTAGCGGATAAAAGTGAGACCTTTGATTATACTGTTGAGCATTTCGACTGGGGTTCCGATCGGTATAAAGAATGCGGTCAGTTTATGCCTAAAGATGGAGTGACGCAACTTCGGGAATTCGATTCCATTCTTTTTGGTGCAGTAGGAGCGCCCGACGTGGCAGATCATCTTTCCCTATGGGGATTACGCTTGGCTATCTGCCAACCATTAGATCAGTATGCCAATGTTCGTCCAACAAGAATTTTACCCGGTATTACAAGTCCACTTAAGGGTGTTACTTCCAACGATCTTGACTGGATAATCGTGAGGGAAAATTCCGAAGGAGAATATTCAGGACAGGGAGGTCGATCTCATGTTGGCTTGCCGACTGAGGTCGCGACCGATGTTTCTATTTTTACGCGCGAAGGTGTTAGTCGGATTATGCATTTTGCCTTTCAATTGGCATCGACCCGGCCCAGAAGAAAACTCACCGTTGTTACAAAGTCCAATGCCCAACGACACGGTATGGTGATGTGGGATGAAATTGCCTCGGAGGTATCTACTCAATATCCTGAGGTTCGTTGGGATAAAATGTTAGTAGATGCAATGACGGTTAGAATGACAATGGATCCCCAATCCTTAGATACCATTGTTGCAACCAACCTACACGCTGATGTTTTGTCCGATTTAGCGGCAGCCCTTGCTGGATCTATCGGTATTGCGCCGACAGCGAATATCAATCCGGACTCAACAGTTCCATCAATGTTTGAGCCGATACATGGCTCAGCATTTGATATTACCGGTAAAGGAGTTGCGAACCCCATGGGAACGTTCTGGAGTATTGTAATGATGTTGGAGCATCTTCAGCAGAGCGATTTAGCTGAACAATTGATGGCCGCAATCGAAATGGTTTCCGCAGACAAAAATAATCACACACCTGATCTAGGGGGTGTGGCTACCACCCGTGTCGTTACGGATTCTGTAATTAAATGTTTGGGCGAGTAAGTTTAAAATTAAGACCGGTGGCCGTAATTGCGATATTTGCTATCGCAATATTGACTAATGTAACGTTTAGATAAAGACGATTTAAGTTACTTGGAGAGGGTTATGCAGCCAGCTGTGATTACGGATTTTTGGTTTAATGAAATTGATAAGAAATTATGGTTTATCAAAGATAAAGACTTTGACCAGTTAATAATAGACCGGTTTTCTGAAATTCATCAACAGGCTATCGTGGGTGAACTTTATAGTTGGAGAAAAACTCCCCGGGGGCGTCTAGCTGAAATAATAATACTGGATCAGTTTTCAAGAAATATGTTTAGGAATATGCGCCAGGCATTTTCTTATGATTGCTTGGCGCTGGTGTTATCACAAGAAGCTATATCTGCACAGGCTGATCTCGAATTAACGAGTGCCGAACGTAATTTTCTGTACATGCCTTTTATGCACAGTGAATCCCCAGTAATTCATGCTGTCGCTTTGGATGTGTTTGCTAATACTGATGAAAACACCTTAAATTTTGAGATGCGTCATAAAAAAATCATTGATCAATTTGGGCGTTATCCTCATCGAAATACGATCTTGAAACGGGAATCAACCGCTGCAGAGTTAGAATTTTTAAATAAACCTGGTTCCAGTTTTTGAACGGGTGGAAGAACACAGCTAAACCTATAAACGAATATCTTGTTTTGCTGGAACGGGTTTGGTTTTCCCAAGGCGTGGGTGTAGGCGATTTGCGAGTACAGCTGTTGCGAACAGGCCAGCTGCGGTTGCAATAAAAACAGCGGCTAGTGGCGCAAATAGTAGCGTAAGTCTAGCAACACCGGGCGCTATAATGCCTGAAACATCTCGATAGGTCGCATACACCGCGGACATTTCAGTACGTTGAGATGGTTTCACCGCCATTAAAAATGGTAACCCGGCTGAGACATCGAGCATGATAAGGAAGAACGATGCTCCAATAAGTAAGAGAATTGCAACCGAAGCGTTGAACGCGAGTATAGCGGCAAGCAGAAAGAATATCCCGGCTCCAATAAAACCTACCTTGAGTGCGTAGCGAACCCTTCCATTAATCCATTTCAGAATCAGTGGTGTAATGAAAAGCAGACCGTTAGATATCGATAATGCTATGCCACCCAGTTGCTCACTAAAACCATTTTCTACGGCAAAAATGGGTACATATACAATATATACCCACCAGCCACTCGAGCGAACCACGGCAAATGTCCAGCCTGTGATTAAACGTGGTTGTTTTAAGAAAACAAATATAAAGGCGAGTGGGTTTGGTGGTTTACTCCGAGCTCTCGCAATAACTTTGCCGTTGCCGAGTCGCAGTGTCCAGAACACTGCAAGAAGAACCAACGAAGCTAGGGCGGACACTAAAAAAGGCGCGGGTTGCCACCAATCCATTAACCAAACTCCCAGAACCGGACCAATGGTCCAAGCCGCGCCACTATAGAACAAGCGCATGGATTCTACTTCTCCAAGTCTTGAACGCGAAATATAATCCATTACGTAGGCGTTGAAGCATACGGTTATAACAACGGTTGAGACGGTCATTAAGGAAAGACCCGCAGCAATAAACCAAGGGCTACCGACCGCCGCTAATAATGCCCCAGCCATCAGAGATATAGCGGAGATAGTGTAAAGCCATCGTCTTGGCACATACATTGAAATCCATGGTGTGGATAAGGCGAACAGAAAGGAAAGAAAGCCAATTACTAAATATATTTCCGAAACTGTTTCAGTGCTTTGGAAGGCCCTGTATATAGTTACCGGGTATACCGATATAAGAATGCCACGGGCAGTGCTCTCAAATGCTGATAGGATCGCAAATCCCCTTACACCTGGTGTCGGGTCGTGTCTTAGGGAATCTGGAAGGCGTCTTTGAAACATGATGTGTGTCGTGTTCTATTGTCTAGTTAACACTAAACAATATTTATCGTGAGTTCGAAATAATATGATCGAATATTTTCAGCTACTTATCTAACTAGCTGTATTTTTTACGGCCGAGAACGTTAAGTATCAGTGGATACTTTAAGGGTTCATTGTAGTTGTTATCGCCTACTACTAAATAGACCCTATTTGCGACTAAACACGGTAGAAAAACATAAATTCACCATAGTTGGGTATTTATCGGTATCAACGAGCGTATTGTTGCTGTTCATCTGATAAAAATGACATTATTCGTACGTCAGGAACGATCTGTTTTATTAACCAAGAAAAAAATATATTATTATCATCACCGAATCGGTTTTTAGGCGCATTGTTAAAGCGTCGACACATCGTTAGTACGGCTCATCAGTCGTTGCAGTTCATTGAAAAGAAATAGTCTCTTTAATGTTATTTTTTAGGAGTAATTTATAAATGCAGGTTTTTAGTGGACTAAATGAATAATCTAACGACTATTGATCTCGATAAGCAACCGGTTGCTGAATTAGAGGATTTAAGTGATCAAATTCCTGTAATTGATATGTCTTTGTTGTTTGGATCTGAAGCGGGTGATTCAGCGCGGAACAACATCATTAAGGAAGTCGAGACCGCATGCCGAAACTGGGGCTTTTTTCAGGTTATAAATCATGGCATTTCGAGTGAGTTAATAACGAAAGTTAAACAGCAGTGTGCTCTTTTCTTTAAACAGACCGCTCGACAAAAAGACGAGGTTCGTCGCACGTTTGAAAACCCCTGGGGCTACTACAACAACGAACTAACCAAGAATCAGCGAGATAAAAAGGAAATTTTCGATTTTACTGTTCCTGGCGTAGATCCAATTTATTCGGGTACTAATCGTTGGCCAAGAGATTTCCCATCGAGTGGTATTTTCCTAGAATATCAGGCGCAGTGTGTCATTTTGGCGAGTCATCTAACTCAAGTGTTTTGTGCGGGGCTGGGTCTTCCTAACGATACGCTAAACTCGCACTTTGTGAATCACACAGGCTTTACCAGACTTAACTACTATCCGGTATCTGATCCGCTTCATGGAAGCACTGTCGAACACCTGCCAACTGCCGATCTAGGTGTCCATCACCATACTGATGCGGGCATACTGACGGTGCTGCTGCAGGATCAGGTAGGTGGCTTGCAGGTGTATCGTGAGGGGTATTGGCACAACGTCAAACCGATAGAAAATGCGTTTGTTATTAATACGGGGGATATGATGCAGGTTTGGTCGAATAATCAATATATGGCGGCCATGCATCGAGTACTCGCTATGGATTCGAAGGATCGGTACAGCATTCCATTTTTCTTTAACCCCAGCGCAGATAGCGAAATATTGCCGTTACCTCCAACTGTTACAGCATCTAAACCTGCGCAATACAGAAGTATTAATTGGGGCAAATTTAGAAACGGCAGAACCTCTGGTGATTATGCGGATTACGGGAAGGAAGTTCAGATATCCGACTTTTTGATATAGAGTAAGCGTGAGTCATACAATACAACTACAAGTTCGAGTGTGAAAAATTGATTAGACGCGGCAAAGATGTTTGGTTGGCTGAGGATTTACGATCTGATCGATCATGGGTAATGCCTTGGACATCCACAGAGTTATCGGAAATAGATGCAGCTCTACATGCTGTTAAGGACAAAAGACTAGACTGGGAGTTGATTCAAGCTGAGTTATTTCCGCTTAATGCCGTTGCGGAGAAGTTGGCGTTAGTTGCTAACTACCTTGAATATCAACGTGGCCTAGTAAAGCTTACTGGCTTACCCGTAGATAAATATTCTATCGAAGAACTTCAGATAATCTGGATGGGTTTGGGTGTGCACTTGGGTTCACCGCGGTATCAAGATTATCAAGGCCAGCTAATGCGTAAAATATGCGACGAGGGCGGGGATCCAGCGAACAAACACGAACACATAGACAGTGCTGATTCCAAATTTTTATCTTCAAAAGCCAGAACATACAGTAACGGGGTATTACGCTTCCATACTGACAGAATAGATGTAGTTGGATTACTAACGGTATCTCAGGCATTACACGGCGGTGGAAGTAAAATTGTAAGTATTCAGGCCGTGCATAATGAGATCTTACAACGACGCCCTGATCTACTTAAAGTTCTTTATCAACCCCTTTATCGATCACGGCTTGGTGAGGAACATGATGGTACAAATAGAGTGTATGATCTTCCGGTTTTTGCTATTTGCGATGGCAAATTTACCAGTCATTATTCCCGAACCTATGTCGAGGCCGCACAGTTATTACACGACACACCACGGCTCAGGGACGAACAATGGGAGGCTCTTGATCTGTTGGCTGAGGTTTGCGAAGAACTTTGTTTTACAATGACATTAGAGCGCGGCGACATACAATTTCTGAATAACCATGTTGTGTATCACGCACGAAATGCTTTCGAAGATGGGCACGACCAAGAGCACAAGCGTCTTTTGCTCCGGCTATGGCTGTCAATGGCCAATAGCCGAAAACTACCCGATGATCATAACGTGTTGTGGGGTAGTACGGGTGCAGGTGAGTTACGTGGTGGAATAGGTCAACAGGTTTTGTAAATCGACCATTTAATTCGGTTTTACATACAAAAAAAATGGTCGAAAATGGAAATAAAAAGTTACTCAGCTTACTTTTTCTTAAAATGATAAGACTTGGGTCGGGTCAGATTATGATACCCAATTTCGGATAATCCTCCACCACGCCCGGTATTTTTGCAGCCTGTCCAGCATAGAGCAGGATCCAGATAATCACAGCGATTCATAAATACTGTGCCAGTTTGAAGTTGTTTAGCAATTGTTTCAGAACGATCTATATCTGCGCTCCACAAGGATGCGGTAAGACCGAATTCGCTGTCGTTCATTAGTTGAATGGCTTCTTCATCACTGCTTACAGACATAATACCGACGACTGGACCAAAGCTCTCATCTTGCATAATGCGCATGTTGTGATTTACATTGGTTAGAATTTGCGGCGTTAGGTAGGTGCCGCCATCATCTTCGGCAAATGTTGCAATATGGGCTGTTGCTCCATCAGCAATTGCCTCGGCAGTTTGTGCACGCACTTCGTTAGCAAACCGAATGTTGGCCATTGGGCCAATAGTGGTTTCCTGGTTTAGCGGGTTGCCGAGTTTATAGCTACTAACAAGTGCGACAGCTTTTTCGACAAAAGAATCGAATAGAGATTCATGAACGTATATTCGCTCTATGCCGCAACAGCATTGTCCAGAGTTAAACATTGCGCCGTCGATTAGGGTGTCAACAGCAGCATCAAGGTTGGCGTCTTCCATTACATAGCCCGGATCTTTACCACCCAGCTCAGTACTTACTGCTGTGAACGTACCCGCGGCTGATTGTTCGATTGTTCTTCCAGCTCCAACGGAACCGGTAAAATTTATCGCGTTGAACGAGCCTTCGGCAATTAGTTTGCCGGTTGTGTCATGATCGAGAAAAATATTCTGGAACACATCTACAGGAATACCAACCGCATGAAACGCCTCGGCTAGTCGTTCACCGACCAGAAGAGTTTGTGTTGAATGTTTTAGGATGACAGTATTGCCGGCGATAAGTGCCGGTGCCAAGGTGTTGATCGCTGTCATATAGGGATAGTTCCACGGCGCCACTATGAATACGACACCCTGAGGCTCGCGTTCGATTTTTCGACTAAAATCACCGCTATCTTCAATAACTATAGGTGCGAGCGTTCGTTCGGCAATATCTGCCATATAGAGAGCACGCTCTTCAAATCCACCAAACTCGCCACCATAACGCACCGGACGACCCATTTGATGGGCGAGCTCTAGAGCCATTTGTTCGGTGGTTTCGCCTATTTTGGCGACTCCGGCGCGAACCAGTTCAATACGCTCGTTTAGTGCCCTTGCCGCCCAAGCGGTTTGTACGTTACGAGCGCGGGTCACACATTTCTGTGCTTGCTCTAGTGTAACGAGTGGGCGGGATGCATAGGTGCTTCCGTCGATAGGTGAAATACAATTTAGTTGTGTCATTTATTAGGCCCTCTCAAAGCCTCGTGCGATTTCCCAATCGGTTACAACCCGATCGAATTCTTCCTGTTCCCATTCCGCCGCGCGCGTGTAGTGAGTAACCACATCTTCACCTAGCGCTTCCTTTAACATGGCGGAGTTGCGCAGGGTCTCTGTAGCCTCACGAAGAGTTGCAGGAATATGTCTACCACCAGCGGTATCCTGGTAAACATCTCCTGTCGTCGCTGGTGGTAGTTCCAGCGCGTCAGCAATTCCCTTCATCCCGGCGGCAAGCATGGCCGCTTGGGCGAGATACGGGTTAATATCTGAACCACCAATGCGACATTCAATTCGAATGCCTTTTGTATCTGCGCCACATAGTCGGAAACCGGCGGTTCGATTATCCACAGACCACACTGTTTTAGTGGGTGCAAAGGTGCCCTTCATAAAGCGTTTATAGCTGTTTATGTAGGGTGCTAAAAAATAAGTGTACTCTGCTGCATATTTAATTAAACCGGCCATGTAGTGGTCCATCAGAGCAGACTTTCCATTGGTTGCGGCGGCATCAAAGAAAGCCGGTTGACCTTCTTTCCATAGTGATTGGTGCACATGGGAGGATGAGCCAACTTTATCTTTATGCCATTTGGGTAAGAATGATGCGGCATGTCCCTTAGCCCAGGCGATTTCTTTCGTTGCGTGTTTAGCTATGGTGTGGTGATCGGCGCAGTCTAGGGCTTCAGCATAGCGAATATTGAGTTCTTCCTGTCCGGCTTCCGCTTCACCTTTGGTATTTTCTACAGGAATCCCTGCAGCATACAAATGGTTTCGTAGCGGTCTCATTATGAACTCTTCTTTGCTGGTCTGAAGAATATGATAATCCTCGTTATAACCGCTTATTGGGGTTAAATCACGGAATCCATTTTTGCGTATTTCATCGAAGCTGTTTTCGAAAAGAAAGAACTCGAGTTCGGTCGCCATCATTGGAATGTAGCCAAGATCGTTCATTTTTTGAATCTGGCGTTTTAGGATGTTTCTCGGCGAATGGGGCACCGGTTCGTGGTGGTGATGGTCCAGTACGTCGCAAAGTACCATTGCCGTGCCCTCAAGCCATGGAACGGGTCGAATGGTAGTCAAGTCTGGCTTCATTACATAATCTCCGTACCCAGATTTCCAACTCGTTGAAGCAAAGCCATCCGGTGTTTCCATCTCAAGATCAGTGGCAAGCAGGTAATTGCAACAATGGGTTTCCTCGAAGGATATTTCCACAAAATTTACAGCGTGAAATCGTTTGCCCAGTAATCTGCCTTGCATATCGACAATGCAAGCTAAAACAGTATCTATTGTACCGTCGCTAACGGCGCTCTTAAGCATATCGAAACTATAATTTGTAGACATAGGTAATAACTCTCTTTTGGAGAAATGATAGGTGATAGATTGATCGAAGTATGACATCCGATTGCTCGAAATGTCTGTTTATCTTATTGTGACGTTATTCTATTTATTCGATGATATATTACTATTATTAGCTGTGTTACATCCAATTTTTGGATGCCGATTTTATTAGAAAAGTATGGAGTTGTTAACTGTGGTTAGTGCAAATCAGTTGGTTGTTCTATTTAAGTCCGACGAACCTTTCGTTTTATTGGATACTAGGGAAACGGCTATTTTCGCACGCGGGCATATTCTTGGATCAACCAATATACCGCTTTCGTTTTTAGAGGCAAGTGTAGAGTCTTTAATTCCTGATTTTGCCACCAAAATAATTTTAGCGGCGGATGACGACAGAACCGTTGAATTTGCCAGAGCTGGTTTAGAATCCTTAGGCTATCAAAATATTCTCGATTTGCAAGGTGGGGTTGCCGCTTGGGCGCTTGCCGGTTATGTACTATTTTCTGGAACCAATGTTCTTAGTAAGGCTTTCGGCGAGTATATTGAGGACAAGTTATCTACACCATGTATTACCGCACAAGATCTAAAAAATTGGCAGGATACCGGAAAGCCTTTTTTACTGTTGGATGGGCGTACCCCTCATGAACACAACGACTATTGTATTCCCGGAGCATTTCACTGTGCTAATGGTGATCTTCCCCTGATCACCGAAACGCTGCGATCAAACCCAGAACTTCCGGTTGTGGTGCATTGCGCAGGAAGAACACGAAGTATTATCGGATCACAAGTCCTACGGGATAGTGATCTTGAGAATCCAGTTTATGCCTTAAAGAACGGCACAATTGATTGGGTCGCAGCGGGCTATCCGCTAGAGTTCGGTGTGAATCGGCCGTTTTTATCGAATACAAAAGTTCAATTGGAGAGCAGCGTCAATTTTGCTAAATCTCGTTTACGCGACTATGGCATAGTAGAACTGAATCTGGAGCAAGTTGGTAAGCTTACGCAATCTTGTAAAACAGTTTATTTATTCGATATTAGAAGCGCTGCGGAGTACGAGTACGGCTCACTGGGAAATGCGCAGAACGTAGCAGGGGGGCAGCTTGTTCAGACTACAGATCAATATATTGCAGTGCGGAATTCTGCAATTGTGTTGTGCGACGATGATCATATCCGAGCGACATATGTTGCCATTTGGTTAAAGAGGATGGGTTGGCGGAATATTTATACCCATAGTCTCGATAAGGGAAACTGTTGCCTGCAGAAGTTTCCAACATACGTAACTCATGGGGATACGATAACCGGGCCTGAGCTGGCGGGTAAATTTAATGATACGAGTATATGTATTGTGGATTTACGTCGAAGTCCGGATTACGTTCAACAACATATACCCGGAGCACAGTTCTTTTTGCGTCAGCCCGGTAAAAACTATGATTGCCTGCCGCTCGATAAAACCATTGTGTTGGTTGCCCATGAATCTGAAAAATACACTAGTTTGGTTGCAGGTGAGATAGTGGATACTGGCCGAAAGGTTCAAACCCTTACAGGCGGCATGCAAGACTGGGTAGAAAATAGATTTCCGGTAGAGAGCGATAATCATCGATTTTTATGCCACCCTGTTGATGTTAGCTTGAGCGTTGAAGATTATCAGGATTACCGGGTCATTTATCGTGAAGGTAAACGCTATCTTAATTGGGAAATAGAATTGTTGGACTTACTAGAAAACGAGCCTGCAGCTATGTTTTCCACGGTTCCCATATCCTGAGCTATCGCTCGTTATATTGGTCTTTATAAACAAAAAAGAATATAGCAGTAGCAACAATACATGCAATACCCGATAGCAGTGTCGCATTGGAGAGGCTAACCCATGTGGATATAACTCCAATCAGTAGTCCACCGAGTGCCGTTCCACCAAAGCCCATTACTCCCCAGATACTCATAACTCGGCCACGATAGTCGTCAGTTACCAGTAATTGCACCATGGTTTGTGTCCCAACACCGCATATGGTTATGCAAAAACCAATAAGTGATATAAGTAACACTGCAATATCAAAGCGGGTTGTCATACCGAACAATACAATGAGTATTCCCAGAGTACCAAGGGCTGCGCGAATTATTTTTTCAGCCCGAAAAATTGATAAGACAAGTCCCGCGAAGATGGCACCAACACCGGCCGAAGCGGTCAGTATTGCAAGCCCAGTACTCCCTTTGTCGTAAACGCCATCTGCAAATGCCGGAAATAGTTCGAGTATACCCCTGCCAAACAACGAAATAACTGCAGAGAGGATGAGATAGCCAATAAGTTTACTGTTACGTGACACATAGCCAAAACCATCGATTAAAGAGCGAAACCCGTTTTGACTCACACTAGTAGTGCTACTCGGATGAAACGTTACCTTGCCTAAGATAATTGTCATTGGAACAATCATCAACGCACCGGTAAACAGAGCGTAACCTACACCATATGTAGAGATGATCAAGCCTGCTAGAGCCGGTCCAGTAAGTCGCGACAGGTTGAAAATAATAGCGCCGGTTGCTACGGCGCTGGGTAGTTCGGCTCTGCTGACAAGACTCGCAATCATTGCCATACGCAGTGGACTATAAGCACTAGTAACCAAACCGGTTGCCGCTGCATATAAACATAAACTGGTGATCGTCAGAAGGCTTGTTAGTTGTAATATTGCCAGACTGACGGTTAATAACGCTGATACGATCAATACGATAATAGCGGCGCGTTGGCGGTCTACGAGATCGGCCATAACACCGAATAATGGACCGAAAATAACGATGGGGAAAAATAATAAAAAGGCTATCAAGCCCACCCAGAATTCGCTATGCGTCATTTCCCAACTGAGCCAGCCAAAACAAAGACGTTGCACCCAGAAGCTTGACGTGTTGATTAGGCTGCCAACCGCATAACGGGCGTAGTTTGGGTTTTTTAATGCTGAAGGTAGCAATAGAATATCTGTGCTTTTATTAAGCAGTTTTGGTGTGGAGGTGAAAATATAAAGTTTAGGTAGTTTACGCGTTTAGATAGTTCTTAAGATAGGGTAGGCGTGCTTGAGCGGCAGAAACGCGATCGGTATCAATAGTTGCGTATATTAATGTTTCGTCTGTTCCAGCCGCGGCTTCAATTTTTCCATCCGGTGCGACTATTTTGCTATGCCCTAGATAATCCAAACCGTTTTCGTGTCCCGCATGATTGGCATAGGCAAGCCAAACACCGTTTTCAAACGCACGGGCCGGTACTACGCAATCAGCAACAACTCCCCACTGCTTAACCAGTGCTGTTGGTACAACAACCAATTGCGCTCCATCGATTGCGGCCTTCCTAACACTTTCGGGGAATTCCACCTCGTAACAGATCATCAGACTGATTTTTATGCCGTTTATCGAAAATAATGTTCTTGACTTACTTTCGGTAAAATAGTCTCCCTCGAAGCTACTAGGTGAGTTGAGGCGCTTTCGGTGGTTGGCAATGATAGTGCCAGTTGGTGAGACACACATGGCCGAATTAAATAGCTTGTTATCCTCACGCTCCGAGTAGCCGAAAATGATATGGCACTTTAACTTCTTTGTAATAACTGCAATTTGCTCGGTAATTGGTCCGTTTTGTGCTTGGGCATGGCGGACTAGTTCATCCCCTGCGTTATACCCACAGGCAAACAATTCGGGGCAGACAACAAGATCAAGCGGTTGGTTCGTCGAATCAATTGTTGTCTCTATTATGTTCGTTAATGAGGACAATCGTTGTTCGATGGTTAAAGCACCGCCTGCCGATTGATAAACACCGATATGCATAATTCACCTGATTTAGTTCGTAACTTAAGAGGTTGATGTTGTGTCGAATAATTTGAATATCCTATTTGTCCCAGTATAGAATATTTACTAAACTTCGTTCATATGATAGCGATCATACTGCAGTGGGTCTTTTCAGCAAAGATATAGCATGATAGCCTAATCACATTCTACCAGCGAGAAGATTTATCGCTCGCACACTCATTCACCTCTTTCATTTTAGCCGGAACTTCTAGATATGACTGGAAAAATTTTTACGGGCAATTTTACTCAACAAGAACCCATTCCTGAAGATGCAATTAATAGCGCTATCGAAGTCATGCGATCTGGGCGTCTGCATCGATATAATGTTGCAGAGGGAGAAGTGTCTGAGACAGCGCTGTTGGAAATCGAATTCGCTGAATATATGGGTTCAGCTTATTGTTTATCATGTGCGTCTGGTGGTTATGCTATGCATATCGCGCTTCGAGCGGCGGGCGTTTCTTCCGGCGATCCTGTGTTGACCAATGGCTTCACATTGTCGCCAGTACCTGGTGCGATAGACAATGCGGGTGGTAAGCCGGTATTAGTTGAATCAACCGAAGATCTTGTTATCGATTTAGAAGACCTGGAAAGAAAAATACTGTCCAGCGGCTCTAAGTTTTTATTGTTGTCACATATGCGTGGTCACTTGGTGGATATGGATGCATTATGTGAAATTGTGGATCGTCATAATGTCGCACTTATCGAAGATTGCGCGCATACAATGGGCGCTAGTTGGAAGGGTCGGAAAAGCGGCACTTATGGAGTAGCAGCTTGCTTTAGCACACAGACTTATAAGCACGTCAATTCCGGGGAAGGGGGCTTCTTAACTACCAACGATAAGGAGCTAATGGCACGAGCCGTTATTCGTTCCGGTTCATACATGTTGTTTGGTCGACATGCTGCGGCACCTGATGTCTCAACATATACCGATATTAAACTGGATAGCCCAAATTATAGTGGTCGTATGGATAATCTTCGAGCAGCTATCCTTCGTCCACAGTTAAAACTATTGGATGAAAATCGAGATCGATGGAATCGCAGGTATCAGATACTCGAGTCGGCAGTTTCTGGAATAAATGGCCTGTTTGTTCCGGCGCGCCCTGATGAAGAAGTTTACGTGGGCAGCTCGTTTCAATTTTTGGCCACAGCCTTAAATGCGAAACAAATACAGTCCTTTATATCTGCCTGTCAAAGTCGTGGCGTCGAATTAAAATGGTTTGGAAGTGCGGATCCTGTTGCCTATACCAGCCGGCACACCAGTTGGCGTTATGTGTCTGAGCAATCCTTGCCTCGAACCGATAAAATACTAGACAAACTTTGTGATATTCGTGTGCCACTTAGCTTTAGTGAAGATGATTATCAGTTAATTGGTGAAATTATTGCTGAAGAATATGTGGCAATTCAGCTGGACGAAACAGCTTAGTTGAATGAATCAATACTTGTTACACCTGTAAATTCCTAAGCGTAAAAATGAGAAACTTTGAACTGCCCGGTCGTTCACCAGTGCATGCCCCTCACGGCATGGCAGCTACTTCACACCCGCTTTCCAGCCAGGCTGCAATAGATGTACTAAAGTCGGGCGGAAATGCAATGGATGCGGCGGTGGCGGCTTGTGCCGTGCAGTGTGTTGTTGAACCACAGTCGACCGGTATCGGTGGTGATAATTTTTGTATGTACTCTAAAGGCGGTTCACCGGATATTGTCGCCTTTAATGGATCTGGAAAAGCCCCCTCTGCGGCAAATGTTGAATGGTTCCAACAGCAGGGGATTTCATTTATCGAGCAACGCACACCCCATGCTATAACCGTTCCCTCCGCAGTAGACGCGTGGTGTCGATTGATCGACGGACACGGAAGCAAAGAAATGGGGGAGTTATTACAACCGGCTATTAACTACGCTCGAAATGGTTACCCATTGCATTCCCGAGT
This sequence comes from uncultured Gammaproteobacteria bacterium, assembly GCA_905478855.1. Lineage (GTDB taxonomy): Bacteria > Pseudomonadota > Gammaproteobacteria > Arenicellales > CAJQKF01 > CAJQKF01. The sequence continues at coordinate 9,101 of CAJQKF010000020.1, read as the reverse complement.
AGCCTTTGCATTTAGAAATAATCAGGAGTTGCTAAAGCGTGAGCAGAATTTGGCTGATATTTTTATGCCAAAAGGTCGCTTGCCTAGTGTGGGTGAACGTCATTTCCAGCCACGTTTAGCCGATACATTGGAGAAAATAGGGCGAGCGGGCCGTGATGCTTTTTATACCGGTGACGTAGCAGAGAGTATGGTGAATTACCTTCGCAGTGTTGGTGGTCTGCATACGTTGGAAGACTTCGACCGAGTCTGTGGGAATTATGTGGAGCCTATTTCAACAGAGTTTCGAGGCCATAATGTTGTGGAATGCCCGCCTAATGGTCAGGGGATTATTGCTTTACTATTGTTGAATATCATGTCCGGTGTTTCTATATCGGATTCGAATCCAATTAACTTGGAGAGACTGCATACTGAGCTTGAGGCTTGCCGATTGGCATATCGATCACGTAGTGTGTACGTTGCTGATCCAGAATATGCCGAGGTACCAGTTAGCCAGTTGCTTTCGCAGGAGTACGCAACTCGATTACGCGGTATGATTGATCCCCTCAAGGCTCAAGAACATGTGCCCGATATTCGATTTCCGCGACATAAGGACACCGTCTATATAACCGTCGTAGATAAAGACCGAAACTGTTGCAGTTTTATTAATACACTATTCGAAAGTTTTGGTAGCGGTTTTGCAGATCCTACAACAGGCGTCGTCTTTCATAACCGTGGTAGTGGATTTGTGGTAGACCCTTCTAGTCCTAATTGTATTGCAGGTGGGAAGCGACCACTGCATACGATTATCCCGGGGATGGTGACCAAGAATGATCGTGTTGTCATGCCGTTTGGTGTGATGGGTGGACAATATCAGGCATTTGGTCATATGCAATTTCTAACGCGGTTTTTTGATTATGGTATGGATATTCAAGAAGCTATGGATTTACCCAGAACCATGGTCGATCCATTTACAGGGGAGGTTGAAATCGAAGGCGCAATCTGCGGAGCCATTATGCAGGGATTGCAAGATCGAGGACACAATGTAGCACGGGCAAAATTGCCCATTGGTGGGTCTCAGGCAATTTGGATAGATTGGCAAGAGGACATGCTTACCGGTGGTTCTGACCCGCGCAAGGATGGTTGCGTTATAGGATATTAGTTTATTGTGAAATGGAGTTAAATTCTGTTTACAGTTCGAATCACTAAGCTCTAAAGCCACGGAACTATTGCTTTACTGTGTGGCGTAGCTCACAAGTGGAAGGTTTACTAGTTAGATCTTTGTCTGTGGATTTTTAAGACTCTCTGCACGGATACCAGATCAACTCAACGATATGTGGCACTTTTTCGCTAGACACGAATTTAATTTTCGGACGGGCGTCGTAGAAGGAATACCAAAGGAATAATTACTGTTGTGGATAGCGTGAGTAGCCAGAATACATTGGCATAGCTGATAGAGTAGGCTTGTAGCGTAATTTCATTTTCAATAGCTAATAGTTTTGTCGTATCGAATATATTCCACATAGATGAAATTTCATCGAAAAGAAATACCTTACGTGTCGGGTCTATAAAACCGCCGATTTCTTCATGGTTAGTTTGCAGTGATCTTTGCAGTACGGTTATTGCCAGTGCAACGCCAAGACTACTTGAGAGACTGTAGGTAAGTGATACCATAGACGCTGCAGATGTGCGTAACTTATCATCGATAGTTGCGTACATTAAGGCCATTATAGGTATCCAGATAAATGCCATGGAGAACCCTTGGAAAATCGTAGGCAATATTATGTCGGTAATACCGATTGTCAAAGTGTAGTGAGCCATATAGGCACTTGAGCCTGAAAACACAATAAGACCACCAATCAAAAGAATTCGTGGATCCATTCGACTCGCCAGTATCCCTACTGCAATCATGCCAAGCATTTGGGCAATACCTCGCGGAACGAGTAACAAACCTATGGTGGTGACTTCCAAGCCACGCAATTGCTCCAACATGGTAGGCAATACAACCAGTGGTACTAGCCCTACATACGCATAGATCATTGTCATCAGTAATCCAAGGACAAAGTTTCGATCACTAAATATTTCCCAATTTAAAAAAGGGTTTTTGCAATGTAAGGTGTGGATTATGTACAGATAAAAAGCGATACAACCAATACCAGAGGCGATTAGAATTCCTGGAGATTCAAACCAGTCCATCCGCTGCCCACGATTAACTACGAGCTGAATCATGGTAAGGGCAGTCGCCAAATTTATATAACCAAACCAATCAAACTTTACGCGTGTAGTCTTCTTTGCGTCGGGCATGAAAATGTAGCAACACATCATGGCGACTAATCCGAAAGGTACGATACTCAGAAACGTCAATCGCCAACTAACAAGATCTGCTAGCCAAGCTCCAACTGTCGGTGCAAAAACCCATCCAGATACCATGCCGATGGACCAAATTGAGAATGCCATGGTTCGCTTATCGGATTTGAATGTCTCTAAGGTTACCGCTTGAGATAGGGCAATGATTGGTGACCCAGATAAGGCAGCGACCACCCTCCAAATTATAACCTCTTCAAATGTAGTGGCTGTTCCAACCATTACTGACCCTAAAGAGAAGGCTCCCAGGGTGCTAAGCATCAGTTTTTTTGCTCCAAAACGATTCGCAAGCCAGGGTGTCAACGGAATGCCTATGGCACCCGCGACAACTGTTGCTGTTACGACCCAAGAAATCTCGTCGATACTAACCGATAGGTCTCCACGCATTTGGGGTAGCACAGCGTTGGGTATGGTCCATGCCGCGGCATATACTGAAGCAGCCATGACAACCGACATGAAAATTAGCCAATCGTCCAGACCAGTGCTCGACTTAGTATTGCCGGTGGTATTCATAGGCGTGGCCACCGGCTTTTATAATTGCAGAAGGTTGCGAATCTGACCCAGAATGGGTGTTTCCTTCCCGGTGTCGATGGAAACTCTTACTGTCATTCCGGCACGTAATACAATTTCGTCGGTTGGCTCGGGTAGGCTAATAATGACCGGGATGCGCTGTACTACTTTTATCCAATTGCCTGTAGCATTCTGCGCCGGCAGTACTGTGAATTCACTACCGGTAGCTGCGCTAATGTGAGTAACTCTGCCGGACAGTAGTCTGTTCGGATACGCATCGACCTTTATTTCAACGGATTGACCGATAGATACACTAGTAAGCTGAGTCTCTTTAAGATTGGCTTCTATGTGCAGATTTTTATTGCCTACAATATTGAAGACAGGTCTTCCTTGCTCAACCCATTCACCCGACTTGAGTGTCATTCGACTTACAATTCCAGCTGCTGGAGAGACGATTTTAGTATACGTGTGTAAAAGTTTTTTCTCTTCCAGTTCTGCAGCCGCTTCGAGGTACATCGGATGTTTCTGTGCGGATAGATTGACGCCTCCGCCTAGCTCAACGATCGCTTGTTCGGCTTGTTCCTGAATAACTTGCAGTTCTTGTAATGCCTGATCTAGCTGATTTTGTGCTTCATCCAGATTTGCTGCGGACACTAGCTTCTTTGTAAATAAATCTTTTTGACGCGCAAAAGACTTCCGTCGGTAGACGACATTTTGCTGTGCATCTGAAATTCGAGAAACAGCTTGGGCGTGTTGAGAGCGCAATGATTTAATGCGTAATTCAATCGACATTAGTTTGGCTTCAGATTTACGAATATCCGTTTGATAACTCCGTTCATCGAGTTCGAACAATAACTGCCCTTTTTTTACCGGCTGATTATCTCCAAGGTAAATAGTAACCACACGTCCATCGATATTAGAGCTTATTGCGGTGATGTCGGATTTCACATAGGCGTTATCGGTCGTGACAAAACGTGAACTTAATCCATACCAAATTAAGCCTATCAGTATGAGTAGTATAGGAACAATAATCATTAAAATGATGCGATTTAAGACTGACATATTCTCTCCTGGAGAATTTTACTACGTTGTTTACTTATTCTAGTTGAAGCCCTTTTGAAAAATAATGGCTAAGTCTGACTGTGCGCCATACACAAGCGCCTTTAGTGTAGCTTACCGCGCATGAAAAATTGGCTGTAGCAGAAACTCGAATATCCATATTATCTCACGGTATTGGAACTCTCAGATGGATACAATTGTTATCGCAGGTATCCTTTTCTCACTATTCGTTCGTGGATAATATACATGCATTTTGATACCATGGTTGATGATCGGATACGCTAGATTGACGATCTAACTCACTGGTTACCGACAGTTTCATGGTTTTTTCTTCAAGTATTTTCCTGTTTTTATTTCTGCCGCTAGTGATCGGAGGTTACTTCCTATCACCTGGCATTAAGGCAAAGAATATTTTCTTGCTCATCGTTAGTGTGTTCTTTTACACCTACGGCGAGATTCATTATGTTGTTGTATTGTTGATTTCGATCCTTTGCAATACGTGGTTTGCGAAACGAATTGAATCTAATAAGACTCACGCGAGAGGTTTTTTAGTCGGGGCTGTGGTCACAAACCTAGTGCTGTTGGCTTATTTTAAGTACGCTAATTTTACGATTGACAATCTTAATATACTTTTTTCAGCAGCAGGTATTGGGGAAATTGATAACCGCCCAATTCATTTGCCTCTGGGTATATCGTTTTTTACCTTTCAGGCCCTTTCCTACGTGATTGATGTATATCGCGGCACATCCAGGGCTCAGAAAAGCGCTTTTAATGTTGCGCTATATATATCGTTTTTCCCCCAACTAATCGCCGGACCGATTGTGCGATATGGTGATATTGCCCTCCAATTGAACGAGCGAAGCACCTCTATAAATGATATTGCATATGGTGTTCGTCGATTTATTATCGGACTAGCGAAAAAGGTACTTATTGCAAATGTTGTGGGGCAAACCGCTGATGAAATCTTTGCCCACGATAGTGGCCAATTGGATATTGCAATGGTTTGGTTGGGTATATTGTGCTATTCCTTGCAGATTTATTTTGATTTTTCTGGGTACTCGGATATGGCTATTGGTCTAGGTCGTATTTTTGGGTTTAGGTTCCCTGAAAATTTCCGTAACCCATATATATCAACCTCCGTTCAGGAGTTTTGGCAGCGTTGGCATATTTCCCTTTCACGCTGGTTCCGAGATTATTTGTATATTCCGCTTGGGGGCAACCGTAAAGGGGCCGCCCGCAACTATTTTAATTTATTATTGGTGTTTATATTGTGCGGGCTATGGCATGGCGCGAGTTGGAGTTTTCTAGCATGGGGTGTGTTTCATGGCACTTTTTTGGTTCTGGAGCGTACCCGGTTTGCGGCTGTTCTCATGAGATTGCCGGTATTCTTTAGGCATGTTTATCTTCTGCTAGTGGTCTCAGTTGGCTGGGTGTTTTTTCGAGCAGAAAACTTAGCGTATGCTCTGGATTACTTGCAGGTAATGTTCGGTTTTGGACTTAGAGAGTACGATGGTTATGTACTATTCTTTCTTGATACGAAGCTGATTATCGCGTTATGTCTTGGCTCGATTACAAGTATGCTTCCGATGAACGCTATTTGGGGTAAATACTTCACCATTTCTGAGCAGGACGGTAATGACCGGAAACTTGCACTGTATTTGATATCGGAAATTGCGTTACTTATTTTGTTTGGTTTAAGTGTTGTGTACATATCGGCACAATCCTACAACCCATTTATTTACTTTCGGTTTTAATCGGGTATTAGAATGAATAGTAAGCCTGCTTTCGATCGGATATTAATAGTAGTTTTTTGTGTTGCGTTGTGTCTGCCGGTTTTGTCCTGGGTAGGCGGCATATCATCGCAAGTTTCCAAACACGAAAATAGAATTAGCTCATCTTTTCCAACATGGCAATGGAACAAGTCAGCGATCAAAACTTTCCCAGCAGAGTTTTCTGATTGGTTCAATGATCATATGGGGTTTAGGAAAACGCTGGTCACGGTGTTTGCAAGGCTAAATAACGATTTTCTGAACAGTCATAAGGCAGTGGTGAAAGGAAAACAGGACTGGTTTTTTCTGATTCGAGTGCCGTCTACGGATTACTCAAGACCACCTGTAGTAGGCGATTACTGTGGACGTATTCCATTTTCTGTGAGTCAATTGGAGTCCTGGGTTTCAGCGTTGGTAGCTAACTGGAAGCGGTTGCAAAATGCCGGAAAGCACTATGTGTTGATGATTGTTCCCAATAAACAGACGGTTTATGCGGAGCACTTTCCCAGTAGAATTAATTGTCGTCCAGGAACTACCCGATTGGATCAATTGGTATCTGCGTTGTCTGAATTTTCAGGTTTTCCATTTGTGGATTTACGAGATAGATATGCGGAAGTTCGAAGTAAGCCTTTATGGCTGCATGCCGATACTCACTGGAATGGTTTTGGTGCAAGTGAAGGTTATAGAAAGTTACTTGAAACAATTAACCGGAAAGGCGACTTCCAGTTGAAGCATCCTCTGGATGGAGCGGGTTTTCGATTGTCTCCAATATCCGTTCGCGATGGTGACTTATCGAGAATGGTCGGAGTAGATAAGTCGACAGTATTTAGCGAGCCACAAATCGTAGTGAAGGATAGCTCCACCGTTCCGCGGTCTGCCTCTTTCCCATCTCATATGGTCAATCCAGCTCGGGTTCCGGAGGCATTTGTGCATACTAATCAGGCGCTACCAAGCGTGGTTGTATTTCATGATTCATTTTTTAATAAACGGGTCAAAAAGATGGTTGCTGAAAATTTTTCGAACAGCACCTTTGTATGGCATCGGGGCAAACCCGATCTAACGATTGAAAATAACGTAATTGATCAATTGAATCCTGATGTTATTGTGCACGAAATGGTTGAGCGTAATCTGTTACATCCCTATTTCGATTAGGGATCAGCTCAGGCCTAGAGGCCGTGATCGAGAAACAATAGGTCGATTACGACCTGTTTCAATCAAAATTGCGGGATTATAATGGGGCCAGTTAACTACTAGTTCTGGATTATCATGTTTTGACTTCTCAAAACTAATCTCATCTTGAACTAGTTGGTATTTCGATAAATTTTTGAATCGCTTTACATAGAGATTATATCAATGGCGGATTTTCCAGAAAGTGCAGACGTAGTTATTATTGGACAAGGTGGAATTGTCGGAGCATGTGTGGCTCACCATCTAATTGAAAGGGGTTGGACTAATATCGTGGGTATTGATAAATCCGCTATTCCAACGGATATCGGGTCAACTTCCCACGCCTCCGACTTTGTCTATTTAACGGCCCATGACCTGCTTACTTGCTATACGACCAAATATAGTGTGGATTTCTATGACAAGATGGGCCACTACAGCAGGGTTGGCGGCCTGGAAGTAGCCAGACATGACGATGATGGTCGCATGGAAGAACTAAAGCGGAAAGTTGGCTCTGGCAAGGCATTTGGAACCAATGTCAGCATGATTAGTGCGAAGGAAGCCAAAGAAAAATTTCCGTTGTTGGAAGAGGATGCGATTCAAGGTGCTATGTGGGATCCTGATGCTGGGTTGGTTATTCCTCGCTCCCAGGTGGTCGCAGGTGAGTTGGTACAGAAAGCGGAAGATACTGGGCATCTACGAGCATTTGCTAATACGTCCGCAGTAGGGTTGGATATTGAAAATGGACGCATCAAAGGTGTGGAAACCAGTAGAGGTTATATAGCAACTACCAATGTGGTTGTTAGCGCCGGTTTATGGGGACGTCTAATCGCCGAAATGGCTGGGGAAGACTTACCCATTATGCCGGTGGATCATCCTTTACTATGGTTCGGACCCTATAATGAATTTGAAGGCACAGGTAAGGAGATTGGTTATCCTCTGTTGAGGGATCAAGGAAACTCGGCTTATTTTCGTGACACGGGTGATCCGAAAACAGCTGAAGGGGGTCAAATCGAATGGGGATATTATGAAGAGAAAAATCCCCGCTTGGTGCATCCCAGAGATTTATTGGAAAAAGAGGAGGCACGCCTGTCTCCGTCACAACGTGATCTAGAAATGGATCAAATCCTTGAGCCATTGGAGCGAGCAATGGAACTCACACCCATTCTTGGTGAGTTGGGTTGGGACGAAAAACGTTCGTTCAATGGTTTATTACAGGTTACCGCCGATGGCGGCCCGTCAATAGGAGAGTCTCCTGATACCCGTGGTCTATGGTATGCCGAGTCTGTATGGGTAAAAGACGGCCCCGGAATTGGCAAAGTGCTGGCTGATTTAATGACTGACGGCTACACTGAAATGGACATTAACAGTATTGATGTTGCGCGTTACTATCCGATTCAGAAGACACCGACCTACATTTACGATCGCTGCTACGAGACAGCATTCAAAATCTATAATCCAGCTGTGCATAGCCGCGAGCCCTATTCCAAAGGACGTCATCTGCGTCGCAGCCCATTCTGGTCCCGGGAAGAAGAACTCGGCGGGTATTTTATGGAGCTGTCGGGCTGGGAGCGAGCACACGGCTATGCGTCCAATGAACATTTGTTAGAAAAATACGGTGATCGTATTCCAGAGCGTGAGAACGAATGGGACAGCCGCCATTTTTGGCGAGTTGCAAATGCTGAGCATTTGGAAATGTCTGAAAACGCGGGCATGTTCAATCTTTCCCACTTCGCCATTTACGACATAACCGGACCTGATGCAGAGGCGTTAATGGAATTTGCCTGTGTAGCCAAGGTTGGCGGTGATACAGCGATAGGTAAGGGTGTCTATACTCACTTTCTCGATCAGAAAGGGGGTGTTCGCGCGGACTTTACCGTTATACGTATGGGCGACAATAGTTATCGTTTGATCGATGGTGCGGATGCCGGACATCGTGACTATGTGTGGCTAAAACGCATGGCTGACGACAGACATCTGCATGTCTACATTGAAGACCGAAGCGATCACATGGCGTGTCTGGGATTATGGGGACCAAACGCACGAAAAATGCTGCAGGCAGTTGCAGACAAACCTGAAGAATTAGAGGCCGATCGCTTTGCCTTTGCTACAACGCGCAATATCACTCTACGTGGCATCCCAGTGCTCGCGTTTAGAATTTCGTATGTTGGTGAGCAGGGCTGGGAGCTACATGTGCCGTTTAGTTATGGTCTATCCTTATGGGATTTGATCTATGCACAAGGTGCAACGCCGGTGGGC
>CAJQKF010000019.1 GCA_905478855.1 uncultured Gammaproteobacteria bacterium | reverse complement strand
AAGCAACTTTGGCCTTGAATTCTGGCTTGTGCAATCGTCTTTTCCTTCTCATTTACATTCCCCATAGAATAATGGAGGAACGCCCTTACGTCATCCTTGCTCTGTCCAACTTATGGGGTCCACTTCTTTTCTCCAAGAAAATAACCTACAAAGAATCTAGAATAGCCAGCAACCTAAACTAGTAGAGCTTAGACACCCAAGATTAAGAAGCTTACGAGAATGTAAAATTAGCATAGTGCTACAAAGCGACCCGTTACATGAACAGTAAAGTGCCACTTTTTGAGAGCTATACATATATTCAATTAAGGATTTATTCAATAATAGAAGGCGTAATCTAGTCACCGCATAAACAAATCTAACCCTTATTTATCTTCCTGATAAAAGGTTGTCGCGAAGTAACCAACAATTCAACACTTGTGACGTTTTTCTGACGATAGATCTTCTCCACCTCGCGTATACTCGACTTTTTAGGCTGGGTTACTCTATTGACTGCTGCTCAAAACGACGGATCCTCACTGTCGACTAATATAATTTCTTCAAATATTGCGTGCTTTTGTGCAATGTTTTTATGGGCTGTTGGCTTTCCCGCTGCTGAGGTTTTGTTGCAATCGTGGGGTGTGATTTCATTAGTGACTGTTCGCCAAGTTCTAGCCATTGGCGTTTTATTGACCATCTGGATTTATTGCGACGGTTGGCGACAGGTTTATCATGCCCCATGGTGGAAAGCGATAATGGTTGGTGGATTAGGTTTTGGAGGTGGTGGTTTGTTACTAATGTTTGGCCAAAAGTACTCCGATGCGGTAACACCGGCCATAGCCGCAGCGATGATGCCAATCGCTGGAGCGATTCTGGAAGTGATGTTAGATGGTCGTAAATTGCGTTTACCGCTTGTTGTAGGTATAGCTCTCGCGATCGCTGGTGGAATACTGGCTACCGGTGTTAAGTTAGGGGACGGCGAATTCGGTTTTGGGGCTTTGTTGTGTTTAGGGGCGATTGTTCTATTTGCATGGGCGACTCGTGCAACAACACATGACTTTTCCCATCTCTCCACTATCGGCCGAACAACAATTACATTAACGGGTGGTTTAGTTGTTATGTTAATTATTTTTCTTGGTTGTTATTTCTTACAGTATGATGTTGCAGCGATTGGTAATCATGATCTCTATAACCTCTTTCTAATTCTATTCTTTTCACTAGTATCGTTAGCCTTTGCTCACCTGTTATGGATATGGGCTGCAGGAAACCTTGGTATTTTAGTGGCATCCTTACACATGAACGCAGTCCCTTTCTATGTAATGGTAACAATGGTGATCGTGTTGGCCGGTAGTTGGAATACAATGCAAGCCATCGGTGCGACATTAGTTGCTGCAGGCGTCGTACTCTCACAACTATTCGCTCGTCGACAATTATCCGTATTCTCAGGAATAAAAAATAACCGAAAAACCAGCCGAAATACTAGAACATAAACGCTAGAGAAAAGTAAAAGCTAGCACAGCCATCAGTTAAAAATCGCATATTTCTTATTGCGCGCAGACACAAGTGCTCAACTACATTAATCTCACTCTAAGTATAAGATACCATAAATTGCGAGGACTTTATCTGTCTGATGTGCCACCTTGTTAAGTGCTGTATGGTTAGAAAATTATGAGTCGTGCTGAACTCTAGACAAATTCGCTATCGCAGACGCTTTTTAATATATAGCTAAAATTCACGAGTCACAAAAAAACCTTCCAAACTCAGCTACAGTTCTTGAGCGCTGGATTTATATTACCTACAATAGCGCACTTAATGTTTACTTTGAGCCATCAGTATGACCGATACTAAATCGCTACCAGTTTTACCGGATCGCCTTTCGGGTAATCCCAAGAGTCCACATCATGTGAAAGAGATTTTCGAGCACAAAATAGGAATTCGACTGAACGGTAAAGAACGTACTGATGTCGAGGAATATTGCATCAGCCAAGGTTGGGTAAAAATCCCTTCGCATAAAGCCTTGGACCGTCGAGGGCAACCGCTCTTACTGAAGTTAAAAGGAACTGTTGAAGCCTTTTACAACTAAGTGATTTAGCCTTACTTGTCTACACTCTAGTGTTTGGACGATTACTTAATCAAGGTATTTAGCAAAACCGTTTGTATTCTGTTCCATTTGCCATGTTACTTCATTTCGTTTTATCGCAAAAAACCTCCAGACAAACATCCTATTAATTTGACGTTATTGGGTTGCACCATGAGTTTTATTTTTCTTAATGGGCCAATCAATTCTGGGAAAACGAGTCTTGCTAAAGAACTTCAAAACCAACTGTTACACGATTACCTGTGTTTTAGCGTGGATGCCATCATAAAAACGATGCCTGCCCAGTCAAATTGACTAGACCAAAATTCAAAATATGATGATTTTTACTAAGAAGATGTATTACTTCAGAGTGGAGTAAAAGGTAAGCGAGTGGGAAGTTGCGATTACGGACAGAAAATCGAAACAACACTTAGAATTGCAGTAAAGACAACTGTGGAATGTGTTGACAATGTAATTGATGGAAAACGGGAAACAACTTTAGGGCACCTCAATCAAAACACTCTTTAACCAACCCAACATACTATGAAGCCATTAATCAAACTCGCGACCGCAACTATTCCGGGGGATGGTGGTGAGTTAACTTTATTTCGTCGCGAAGATGAGTTTTCTATTCGACTCTCCGGGTTGCGCGGGGAACTAATGAATAGCAGAGTTTATAATTCAGAGCGGGAATTAGCCAAGCTAGGCTGTGCACACATTCACAATAAAGACGATGCACAAGTACTCGTTGGTGGCATGGGTATGGGTTATACCCTGGCAGCTGCACTAGACTGTGTAGCTGAAAACGCGCAAGTAACTGTGGCAGAACTCATTCCAGAAGTGGTGGAATGGAACCAAGGCGCATTGGGGGAGTGTGCAGGCAAACCATTGGCTGATAGCCGCTGCAAAATACAGCTTGGTGATATTGCCGATTTGATAAAAATACAGCGGCCAGATTTTGATGCCATTTTATTGGATGTTGATAATGGTCCAGAAGGCATTACCAATAGCAATAATGATTGGTTGTATTCCACCACCGGCATAGCTGCCTTATATAAATGTTTACGCTATGCAGGGATGCTCGCAGTATGGTCTGCCACTGCAGATTCCAAATTCGCTACACAACTTAAGAAAGCTGGATTCACAGTAGAGGTTCGCACTGTGAGAGCACGACCAGGAAAAGGCAGCCGACACACTATCTTCTTAGCGAAAAAACCTTCGCAGTAACTCAGTTTTGAAGCCAGTTCGAGGAGTTAATTAGTCTATAGGAATAGCCTTAGCAGGACGTGCAATAGTATCTACAACAACAAAAGCGATAACATGTTGAGAATGGGAGCAAAGTACTAAGCACTTCGCCGCGTGCTGTCAATTTATGAGGTCATTTGTGAACATTCAAAACTTAGTGCTAGTCTTATTATTTATTTTTACGACAGATATATGCAATATCCACATGACCTCAGATTGAATTATCCCGGCAACGCGATGCTCCTGTGCATAGCGATGGAAATATCGTTCCTAACAAGGCTGAACGCAAAGAAGAGTTCAGAAAATTTTGGAAAAACTTTAGACTCTCGGGGCTTGAGTTGCGCTGTGTAGTGGTCTAATGAAACCGTTATAACAAGCAACTAATCAATCGATAAGTTTCTTTCACACCTAAAGAACCTTGGTTGCTGAGTTACCGGATCAATAAATTGAATTTGCTTTGCCAGTAGTTGCAATGGTACTGAATAGTCATCCACAGAAGGAGGTAGTAATTGCGGATAGAGATTATCATTCAATATAGGCAAACCGAGTGTTTGCATATGGATGCGTAATTGATGAGTTTTGCCGGTAACGGGGTTTAACTCAAATAACCCCTTCTGATTGAACTGCCGCATGCATCGAATCACAGAGTGGCTATTGGCCTTGCCTTCAGTCACACACATACGAAAGCGCGGTTCAGACCGCACGATGCGGTTTTTAATTTCCCACTCCCTACCTACAAGGCTTTCTGTTCCAACAACCTTGGCAATTGCTTGGTAGGTTTTTTGAATGTTTCGTGTTTCAAATAACTTATGGTATCGATGGCGAGTCTTCGAGTTAACAGAAAACAAGACCAAACCTGCAGTAACTCTATCTAGGCGGTGCAATGCTTGTAACGTTTCAATTCCCGTGCTGTGTCGCAAACGAGTTTGTAAACATTCGTTCACATAAATACCACCCGGGGTTACTGGCAGGAAGTGGGGTTTGTCAGCCACCAAAATGTGCTGGTCCTGAAATACAACCGTCTCTTTGAATGGTATGCTGACTTCGTTTTCGACTTCTCTGTAATAGTAGATTCGTTGTTGAGGCCGAAACAGTGATTGTGTCGTTATCAGAGAACCGTCGTGACAGTGTACCTTGCCATCGGTGACACGCTGCTGCCAAAGGTGCGCATCAACATAGGGAAACTTAAGGATCAGGTACTCCAGCACTGTGGCGACGCCAGGGTTAGTCTGCGGTAAACTTAGCTTTGAGGAATATTCAGAAATTGACACTACGTGATCCAAAATTTTAACTATAGAATGAACCTAATAGCGCTAACATGTGGGCATTAGGTATCAGGAGTTTACCTTGAAAATAATACTTTTAATAATCAGTTCATTACTGCTTAGCGGCTGTTTAGGAATGCCAGAATCGATCAAACCAGTCGACGGCTTTAACCTAAATAACTATTTAGGCAAATGGTATGAAATAGCGCGTTTAGATCATTCTTTTGAACGAGGCTTGAGTCAGGTCACGGCTAACTACAGTATCAAAGATGACGGTGGTGTGCGCGTTATCAACAAAGGATTTTCTATAAAAAATAATGAATGGCAAGAAGCGGAGGGTAAAGCCTATTTTGTTGATACAACTACTGAGGGGTATCTTAAGGTTTCATTCTTTGGCCCATTTTATGGGTCTTACGTCGTTTTTGAGCTGGAGCATGAAAACTATCAATATGCATTTATTTCAGGCCCAAATACAGACTATCTCTGGCTTTTATCAAGAACCACTTCAGTCGAACCTGAAGTGATGCAAAAATTTCTTAAAATGTCTAAAGAACGTGGCTTCACTATAGAAGATCTAATTTATGTGAATCATTAAACAAGCATTTTCAATTCAGTTAGCTTCTGATTAAACCAATACTGCAAAGATAAAATAAGTATATGCTGGGAGATGGTCAATCAATACTACTGAGCATTAGAAATGGGGATTACTAATGAAGCATCCTAGTCATCAGGTATGGATAAAGTTTATCGTATTATGCTTAATTTTATCTTCTTATTTTTTTTATTTAACCTATCAATATGATCTTCTAACAGGCGGAGTTGCGGCCCTGATTACGTGGAGTTTCTTTGTGCTTTGCACGCCTATTGCAGATGCTGGCTTCTTATTAGATTTTCCTCTCAGGGTATTATTCGGAATTCGCATGATCTTGTCAGAAATCGCAGTATGGGCAATAGCAATTTTGCTCAATATTGTGTTTTTAATATACTTTAAAGAAATGTATGAAACCACGCTTATAACGCAAACAATGGGGATCATATTAACGACGCCTTTTCCTTATTGGTCAGTTATCTTATTATCTGGAATTGGTACTTTTCTCTCTATTCGTTTTGGTGATGAGTTAATGGACGTAATACACCACAAAGACCGCTATTTTTATCTTCGTCATCATTTTAAACATGAAATAATCCTATTTCTGTTTTTCCTTTTGGTACTTTTCGGTTATTACGAAATCATTGCAACCTTAGGAATAAATTTTGAATAATAGTTACTATCTCAATCATCACTATGTGTGCCTATAACGAGGCCCAGAAACTCGTTACCCAGGTTTCTGCGCCGCTCGGCGCTTACATCCAGACCCGTTATGTTGTTGCGCGAACCATTTCTCTCGGAGTTTGACTATTCTGATCTATGCTCAAATCAAAGCCATATCTGACCATATCTGCTCGATGAATCGTCCTTCCGCAGAGAATTCGTTGATGATCTGCAGTTCGGTATGTCATTCGTCTTTCTAATACAGCGTCAACAGGCTTGAGCAACAACATTGTAGACAATTTATTGCCTGCGATACCTGCACTTATCATCCATCTTACGTCACTGAGTTTTGAAGTAGTTCGTAAACGTTCGATGATGGAGTTTCCAGCATTTGCAATAGTAAAACCCGCACGCCGTCCAGTATTACCGGCAACTAGTCGTTCATCGACAGCGAGAGGTGTTGAAGCGATCGAACGAATTCTAATAATAGACAAAACATCTTCCCCTTCATCCAGGTCTATTACGTCTCGCTCAGTATCTGTTGGAATGCGATATTCGCAGGTCATTACCCTAACCTGTTGCTCGACACCAACCTCAGCATACTGCCCGGCGATATCTAAATTACGATCCAATCGTTCCACAAACACTAGATCGGTAACGAATGTTCCCTGTCCTGAGAATCGCTTAAGTAAACCATCAGAGACAATTTCGGATATCGCCTGACGCACAGTCATCCGACTCACACCAAACCGCTCAACTAATTCGTTATCACCATAGAATTTTTTGTTGGGATCGGGCCAATTTAGTATCTCTGACAACAGCTCCAGTCGGATCTGCATAAACAACGGTACATGGGATTCTTGGTCAAGGCGCGATTTTTCGCTTTTTGTCATTTTTAGGCTCAGATGGAGTCTTGTATGAAAAGTAAATCAAATGTATGGTCTACTATACATTAAGGCCACATATTGTCATATCTACGCGAGGAGAATTCAAATGGAAGCATCTATGCTGGAAGAAACCATCCAGAATCCTAACCCCTATCCGATCATAGCGGAACAACACTATGATGACATATGGCATCTTTGCCAACAGGCCCGTGACCTCGCATGGGATCCGGCAAAACATATAGATTGGAAGCTACTAGAGGAAGAAGTATCCACCCTGCCGGACGAAGTAAAAACAGCAGGTGCAGAATGGTGGTCATTGCGAGCGTGGATGGAACACGGCGCAACACCCTATGGAGCTGAGCGCTTTCGTCAAGCCGTTTTCGAGCACCAGCCCTTCGAGATCAAACAACACGTTGCCAACTTTATCCAAGAAGAATTACGCCATCACGAGGCATCATTTCGGATAGCTAAAGCACTCGGTGGTTATCAACCGAGCCCTCGTAGTGATTACCTCCAGCTCATTATTCCCAAATTTCATGACGAGAAAGAAGAGCGGCAAATGTCCTTCTATGCGGGGATGGCCGTCAACACCTTATTTGAGCAATTATCGGGTGAGTTACTGACCGCACGATATCGAAATGCACGTTTCAAAGGCATACGAGAAGCCTGCAAGATGATCTTGCGAGATGAAGCACGGCACATTCAGTTTGGCAGAATTCTAATGCGTCGGTTTTTTGGCGAATTAGATGCTGAAGAAAAAGAAATGCTGGGCGCGAAGTTTGCCGGCAAACTTCGAGGTAGCTTACTCAACGGTGTGTACTCGGTCGTAAACCTGAGAGCCGATGAACGGAAGCGCTCTGCTCGAGCCCGCGCTTTGGCTGCAGAATACGGACTAGGCGCAACCAACCCCGACGAAGAGGTTGATATCATTGCGGCAGCCTTGAAACAAATTCGTGAAGATGTGGCTCCTTACGACGTGCCAATTCCAATAATCCCTGAAATTGAAGGCGATAGGGAACTAATCATCAAACAAGAAGATGTAGCCTAACGCGGATAGCTTCCGAACCCGGTACAAAATCTTCTGGGGAGAAACGGACTGCCAGCTTAGCTCGTAGTCCGTTTTTATTTACTAATTTAACGATCAATCAACCCGAGCCGCTACCACCTCAACTTCTGCAGTTACTTCAGGTGTTGCCAAAGCAGAGACGTAAATAAGAGTGGAAGCGGGCCGATGTTCGCCAAGGTATTTGCTCTTCACCGGAGCATAGTCAACGACATCAGCCGGATCCAGCAAATAGGCCGTCATTTTTACGATATCGGTAATTTCCATACTTGCACTAACAAGTATTTCCTGGATGTTATGCCAGATTAATTCTGATTGCTCAGCAACGTCCTTGCCAAGCAAACCATCGATACCGATGCCAATTTGTCCAGAAAGAGTAAGCCAGCGCGCATTGGGCGAAACCTCAACCGCGTGACTGTAAGCGGAAATAGGCGCAGCAATTGAGCTTGGGTTATGAAACTGATTCATGTAATTTCCTTTATGCTTCAGATGGAAGTTGAAAACTGTGGTTGGTAACCGCCAGTTGGTGCGCGCATCGACTCAACGATCAGTCGAATCTGTTGCTCATTCGGCAAACGCGGGTTAACTCGTATTTGACCGCTCTTCATGGCGCCTGCGGCAACGGCATCTCTACCTGCTTCGTCTTTGACCCACTCATCCAGAGATAGGTCGAGCCCAATTTCATAGCGTAATTTTGACAGACCGGCTGCTGCAGTATCCCCATTAAAAATCTGGGCAATTTCATCGCCTTTTACACCCAGCTCAGGCTGATTAAATGCCATAGTCCACGGCAACCCCAACGAGTTAGCCAATCCATGGGGTACATGGTTTAGCGCTCCTAACGCCCCAGCTATAGCGTGAGCAAGACCAAGGTGGGCACTATTAAAGGCAATACCGGCCTGCATTGAGCCAATTAAACACATGGAACGTGCTTCAATATTCTCCGGCTCACGATAGGCAACAGGCAGCGCAGCCGACAGTAAAGTCATTGCCGAAACGGCGAAAGGGTCGGTCATCGGACCCGAAACTTTCGACGTAAACGCCTCGACAGCATGAGTTACCGCATCATAACCCGAGGCCGCGGTAACACTTGCAGGGGCCGTCACCGAAAGTTGAGGATCCAACAATGCCAGCTGCGCGCTCATTTGCGGCGAGTTCAACACCATTTTGTAATCTGTTCCTTTCTTCGCGACGATAGCTGATGAGGATACCTCACTGCCTGTTCCAGCAGTTGTCGGCACACAGACCAGCAACGAAGAAGACGCGAACATATATACCCCTACAGGACCTACAATGTCTTCAATTGGTCCGGGATTACTTGCAGCCATGCGCGCTGCTTTTGCGGTATCCATAGCTGAGCCTCCACCAACGGCAATCACCAGATCTGCATCACAGTCAACAAGCACCTGTCGTGCAGCTTCAACTGTATCTGTATCGGGTTCGTGCTGCGGCACACCATGAAACACCGGATCAAAAGAGTGTAATAAGTCTGCGAGTCGCTTGTGTAAATCGCCATCAATAAAAAATGCATCAATGATTATTAGAGCCCTTTTTCGGCGTTCAAATGCGGCAATCTTCGGCAGTTCGTCAAGACTACCGGGCGCAAACATGACGCGGTTAGTTGCATGGGAAAAACTAAATGGTGCAGGTGCTTTCATAAGAGTATTAATAGGTTAATAGTTTTAACTGAGGTCAACAATGACCGACTTAGATTGCAGGTAGGCATCAAGCCCCTCTCTGCCTAACTCCCTGCCATAACCACTTTGCTTATAACCGCCAAATGGAGTTTCCAATCCAACTACGGCGGGGGTATTAACGCTAACGGTTCCCGCCTCAATAGCAGCAGCCAATCGGTGAGCACGGCCCACATCACGAGTCCAAACAGTAGCTGCAAGACCGTAATCACTGTCGTTGGCAACGGCGATCGCCTCTTCTTCGTCTGCCACACGAATCACCGCCAAAACCGGACCAAATAACTCTTCACGTGCAACACTCATCGCATTACTCGTATGATCGAATATGGTCGCTTCAACGAATGGCCCAGTCTGCTCCGAAGCCTTGCCGCCACAAACCAGGGTTGCCCCTTCGTTGCTGGCAACATTACAAGCCTTCAATATACGCGCCTGAGCGTTCAGATCAATCACCGGGCCTAGTTGAGTTTGCGGGTCAAGCACATCACCAGATTTCAACGATGTTGCAGCTATTGCCAGCCTTTCTACTACTTCATCTGCAATCGAATCAATGACGATACAGCGTGTACGTGCCGCACACTTTTGGCCTGCGTGACCAAACACGCCGGCCACGGTGCCGGCGATTGCCTTATCCAGATCAGCATCATCAAGAATCAAATTCGGAGACTTCCCGCCCAGTTCGAGTGTTACACGCTTTACACCTTGGGCAGCGTAACCCGCCACTTCGCGGCCAATTTCAGTAGAACCAGTGAAGCTTACCTTGGCGACATCAGGATGCTGCACAAGTAATTTACCAATCTCAGCACCTGGTCCGGGCACTATATTCAACACGCCTTCTGGAAGCCCCGCACGAACCGCCAAATCAGCAAACAACAATGCGGTTAATGGCGTTGCACTGGCAGGTTTAACAACGACGGCATTTCCCGCTGCAAGCGCCGGCGCGACTTTCCACAACATGAGAAGCAAGGGAAAGTTCCAGGGTACAATCGCGGCGCAGACACCGAGAGGCTCCCGACGCACGTAGCGATGCTGATGATCCGCGGATGCAACAAGTTGACCGTCAATGCGGTCGGCAAAACCAGCATACCATCGCAGAAGTCCAATCGACGCCATGATATCAATACGTGTCTCTGCCACAGGTTTACCAGCATGAACAGCCTCGAGTGCCGTCCAGCGAAGCGCATCGGCTTCCAAGGCTGAGGCAATGTTATGCAGTATACGTGCACGATTAGCCGGCGGCATTGAGCGCCAACTTGAGAAAGAATGTGATGCACTACGAACAGCTGCATTAATCGTATCACGGTCGGCAGCGCCGACATCGACCAGAGTTTCGCCCGTAACTTTTGCGGTTGCAGCAAGCTGGTGCGGCGCAGAAACATAGCTACCGTTTATAAATACACTCCCTGCTGGAAATTCATTCAGTAGTGACTGATAAGTTGATTGATCTGTAGTCATAAAAATCAGGAAATATGGGGTTATAGTTGGTCGTTTTCAATTTTTTCGATCATCGAACGGATAACTGGCATAGGACGACAGTCTTGCAACATGTCGATTGCAGCGGCACGATGCTGGGAGTTAGTGCGCAGTGAATCCGGACTCAAGCCCGGGTAGCCCTGACGATTCAGAGCTTCAATCACTACTTTGAGAATTTGTTCTTCCATGCTCCCCTCATGGGGAAATTCTATTTCGGGAAAATCACCACTTCGCGCGTATGATTCTGTATCTACCTTATTCATAGATAATGGTCGACTTAAATATATTTAGCATTATACGGATTAGGCCCACGGGATTCGTGGGCCTCCTGTTTAAATATTGAGCAAGAAGATTTAATGCTACTCTACGTCAACAATTGCTTGGATCCGTTTCATACCGCCAACTTTGTCAGCATAGCTTGCCCAAAATGGTGCCATAGCTTCCTGCCAGGCTTTTACGTCAGGTTGCACTACTTCAGCACCTCCTTCAACGGTCTTAGCTAATGAAGCATCCTGTTCACCTGCAGCAAGTTCGTTAAAATACGGTATAGCTTCATCTGCAGCCGACTGCATAACGGCTTGCTGGTCTGCAGTTAGACCGTCCCAGTACGACTTATCTAAGTACATCGCGCCAAGAGCCCAGATGTGATTTGTCTGAGTTAAGTAAGGTACCACTTCGAACAGTTTCAAAGCTTGATAACCCGATTTAGTCATGTCCATGTAATCAACAACACCAGTCTGTAACGCATTGTACGCTTCAGTTATTGGCACTGGTGTGGGGTTAGCGCCTAGAGATTTCCACAAACTAATGTGTAGCGGACTCTGTAACACTCGCATCTTTTTACCCTTCACATCAGCCGGAACACGAATAGGTTTCTTACTAATCACATGCCGCGAACCGTAAGCAATAAAACCAAGAACCTTAAAGCCCTGTGCTTCATATAATGCTTTATATTCATCACCAGTTGCACCGGTCATCACCTTTTCAACATGGCCTAAATCTCGGAACATGAACGGCATATCGAACAATGCACCCTCCGGCACCCATGTGGAAAGGTTAGCTAATGTTGAAAGCGCGCCTTGAATAGAACCAAGTCGAATTCCCTCAGTCGTTTCCTTCTCTCCACCCAGTGCACCATCGGTGACGACTTTAATTTCGAATTGCCCGGGCAGTTTCTTGTCTACGATATCTCTAAATCGATACCAGATTTTAGACTGAGGTTTCTCCGGACCGTATATGACCGAGATCGTCATGTTCTTAGGATCTTGTGCCACGGACTGCCCAGCGGCAACAAGCCCCAGAGCCGCGACAAAAACAAGCCCTGCTCGCTTTATCCTTTTAGTAGTTTTCGCTGTCATTGAAATATCCTCACTTTTAGTGTGGTTGGTTGCAAAAAAAATATATGGCCATTTACTGTCGACCATCGATTAACCACCCAAGTCCCAACGAGATTGCTGGGACATAGGTAATAAGTAGCAATGCCGCAAATAGCGCTACAAGCAGCGGCGTCATCGCCCGAAATACTTCGTGCACCGGCGTACGGGAGATCGTCCCGGTTATAAAGGCTAACGTGCCGACGGGCGGGGTTAAACCACCCAGCATCAAATTAACAACGATCACAATACCAAAGTGCACTGGATCAATACCGAGGCTGATAGCCACCGGCATCAACAGAGGCGTTAGAATTAGAATTGCTGCGCCAATATCCAGAAACATTCCAAAGATCAGCATCAACAAGTTCATTAATAAAAGTGCTATCCAGGGATTCTCTGATATCGACGTGACACTCAATGCTAAAAGCTGTGGGATCTGTTCGGTAACAAGTACAAATGCAAATGGAGCAGCAGCGCCAATAAGTAAACCAATCATTGCCGCTTCAACACCGGCAGTGCTAAGTGTTTTCCACAAGCCGGCTATACCGTAGCTGCGGTAAACAAACATGCCCAGCACCCAGGAATAAACCACTGCCAGCACGCCTGCTTCGGTGGGAGTTACTATACCGAATCGAATACCACCAAGGATAAGCACGGCTAGACCGAGCACCGGTAATGCTTTGGCAAATGCTCTCCAACGGTCTGATCCACCAACACGAGGAGTCGCTATTCCATAACCTTTGATTCGTGCAATGATGTACACACAAATCATCAACGCCGAAATCATCACTAGGCCGGGTATTACGCCTGCGAGCCAAAGACTACCAACGGACAAATTCGCAGCCGCCGCTAAAATCAACAGCGCTATCGAAGGTGGTATTACATTGGGTACGGTCGCCGATGCAGCCGTTACAGCACATGAAAACGCCGGTGAATAACCATGCTTGATCATTTGTGGTACGAGTAGCTTTGTACCTAACGCCGCTTCAGAGTAACTAGAACCGGAGATTCCGGCATATAGCCCGCTGGACACCACATTAACCTGAGCAAAACCTCCCCTCAAATGCCCAACCAGTGAAAAGGCAAAGTCCATCAAACGCTTGGTCAAGCCACCCGCATTCATTAACGCGCCAGCCGTTATGAAGAATGGAATAGCAAGCAATAAAAACTTAGTAGATCCGTTCACAATATTCTGGACCACTGCCGCAGGTGGCAATAGCCCCCCAGCGGAGTTTGCCATAAATGCCGCAAAGATCATCGCGAATGCAACAGGAGAGCCAAGGGCAAGAGCTGAAAGAAATGCAATCAGCATGACAACCTCTGGTTCAGCACCGGAAATACTTATGAATTGATTAGCATTCAATGCCCAGTAAATAGCGATACTTATTAAGATCGCTACAGGGCCGCGCCATGGTCGCTTGCCCTCATCAATTCCACGCAGAGCTAAATAAAATAGACCTAAACCGCAGGCAATTGGAATCAATGAAAATTTAATCCAACTCGGCAATCCGAGCGCGTAGTTCACCCCACCCACCATTTGAATTATTGTCCAGCCGCCAAACAACAACATGATCGTAGTGTAGGCAATAATAATATCACTCAACAATTCGGCAACAGCCCTAGGCCGGGGAGGTAAAAGATCAACCAATAGACCAATTGATAAATGCATTCGCGTCCGATGAGCAAGGGGCACTGCCAGAAAAATAACAATCACAAATAGCCACTGTGCCGCTTCAACAGCCCATGTAATTGAATTATTAAAACCATAACGACCGATCACATTGGTAAAAATAATAACAATAAGTGTAAGGAGTGCGATGGTAACTGTGCCACCAACTATGGTGTCGAGCATACCAAGGACACGTTGCACTACACCTCGCACACCGGAAGCTTCAGTGCTCTCTTCTACACCGACCTCAGACTCAGGCATCAAGTTGGGATCATCGGCCAATCGCATATCCAATCCCATCTCGTGGATTTGCCGCCGCTCGAATAAGACCGTCTTTTTCTCTAGAAACCGCGGTGAGTCGTCCTTCTGACCACTGTCCATTTTCAACGAGATCATGACCTCGTTGCCGAAGGTTAGCAACTACGGCTGAATCAAAGCGACTCTCAACCACCAGTTTTCCGGGAGAGGCGTGACGTGGATAAAAGGAGTTTGGCCAATGCTCAGAATGGAATGAGGGTGCTTCAATACTCTCCTGTAATCCAAATCCGTGTACTAGGTGACGCAACAGAAATATCGTTTGCCATTGATCCTGTTGATCACCGCCCGGTGTTCCACACGCCAAGTAACCCCTTTTTTCACGATCAAGCACAAGTGTCGGCGACAGTGTAGTGCGTGGCCGTGAGCCGGGTTGAAGACGAGATGGCGAATCACTATCCAACCATGTCATCTGTGCCCGAGTACCTAAGGGAAAGCCCAATTCAGGGATTACAGGGGAAGATTGCAGCCATCCGCCCGACGGTGTAGCTGAAACCATATTGCCATCGCTATCGACAACATCAATGTGACAGGTATCCCCGGCCACACTCTCCAGATACCGGGGCGATGAAACTTCACTGACCGTAGGTTCCCCTCCACCGTACGCTGACAGTAAGCCAGCTTCTCTCTTTCGATTTGCAGCGGCCTCGTAATCAAACGTTGGTACTAAGCCATTCGCACAACCCGGCCTCCAGTCATTATTAGCTTGCGAACAAATTTGATTCCGTCGCATTTTTATGTATTCCTGAGACAGCAACCGCTCCAACGGATCACAGCTTCCTTTCGGATCACCATAATAAACCTCACGATCCGCGAAGGAGAGTTTCATTGATTCAGTAACTCGATGTACAAATTCTGCGCCCAAAGGATCAAGTTCCGCCATCTCTTCTGGACTAAGCAATGACATTGTTTGCAACAACGCGGGTCCCTGACTCCACGGTCCACATTTTGCAATTTTCCAGTCGCCGTAATCAAGCATCGAAGGTACTTCTACCGATGCTGACCATTTGGCAATATCATCTCCTGTTAACAACGCTGAGTGGACTCGGCCGGTAACATCTATTGACTGCTCATTTCGACAAAATCGGTCTATCGCATCTGCAACAAAGCCTTGCGACCATGCTTTTCGCGCAGCCTCAATTTGGATTGATCGGTCAGCCCCAGCCGCTTGAGCAACACTCAAAATTCGTCGTAACGTTTTCGCAAAAGGCTTATTCCTCAGCAATGAATCTACTTCTGGAATACTGCCGTCTGGTAAATACAATGCCTTCGAATTTGCCCAGTAACGATTAAACAGGCCAGATGCTGCAGAGAGTGTTTCATGCAGTCTTGGGCTGACCGGGATGCCGTGCTCAGCGTAATGGATAACAGGTTGGAAAATACTGTCGATATCCATACGACCGTAATCTTGTAACATTCGCATCCATGCATCGAATGCGCCTGGTACCACAGCGGGTAACAAACCGGTTCCGGGAACTAGGTCTAGCCCAAGGGCTTGAAACCGTTTAAGTGTTGCCGCTTCGGGAACAGGGCCCTGACCACAAATAGAAGCCGTTGAATTGTCATCTGACCGATATAATAAAATTGCCGTATCACCTGCCGGGCCATTTAGATGCGGCGCAACAACCTGTAACACAAGCCCTGCCGCAACAGCAGCATCAAAGGCATTGCCCCCCATTTCCAACATTCGCATCGCGCAAGCGCTCGCGATCCAATGAGAGGATGATGCAGCTCCAAAATTGCCAACTATTTCTGGTCTTGTAGTTTCCATTAGACTCATGTTATCCCGGAATGGGCGACACATGGGAACCAATTATTCTAATTGGTTCCCATTTACGGAACCATTATAGTTAGCAATTATTGCAAAAGTCAAAAACTAATTTACCTCTGTAAAACGCTACTCAACCAACAAATTTCTTTTAACATGGGAAAGGTGATCAACTATTTTCTGCTGAGCCAGATCAGCATCGCGAGCTAAAATAGCTTCCACTATTCCTTCATGTTCTTTTTGATAGGCCTTGCGTCGATCATCGGTTAGACCACGTCTGCGCAATGCGCCCCATCCATCGGAACGTCGAATTCTATGCATACCCTCAACAATGCTAATCAAATATTGATTCTTGCTGGCGCTGGCAAATGCGCGATGAAATTTATTATCCCATTTCTCGAACTCTGTCATCGACCGGGCTTCTCGCCCCCTTAATACAAGGTTTTTAATCTTCTCGAGCTCGGCATTGGAAGCTCGAGCAACAACCAAACCGGCAAGTAATGGTTCTATTAATAAACGCGCCTCCATCATTTCTTCTGGATTTACTACACGTACATCCATTACTCCCAGCGCAGTAGTTTGCGATCGTTCTGAAACAAATGTGCCTCTACCGACTTGCCTGTGAATCAGATCACGGCTCTCTAGGTGGCCAAGTGCTCGACGAACAGTATTTCGACCTAACTTATATTTCCCTGCTAGCTCTCGTTCTGTCGGTATTTTTGTACCTGGCTGCCATTCACCCGAATCGATCTTCTCCTGGAGAATGTGTAATATGAAATCGACTGTCATGTTATCTTCCAAATGTATAGCATCATGGATATAATAAAACTCAATAGGAACCAATGTGTAACCAATATAGCAAAATATAATATATTTGACAGGAAACTTCCGCCACTCGCCTTGGGGATAGCTAATTTTATAATACTCACACGAGAAATGGAGAATGTAGTAATTTCTGTATCCCTTCAACTACTGGATTCTGTCCGATTACTGAGCAGTAAACCTCCAGATGTATGCCAAGCAAACTATCGAACGTAGCAATACCACTTCAAACCTTACCCAGTCGGTTTTGAGCCTCTTCGATCATCTCTATAACCCAAGCAAGATCATCCGTTTCACGCGCCAGTAACAGGCTAAATTTACATAAAAAGATCTCTCGATCCTGATCCGCGAGCCTATCCAAAGCTTTTGCAAGCTCTTCATAAACTTGTTCGATTTTTGAAAACTCAAGAGACATTAATTTACTCCGTTTTTGCCAAACGCAGCAGTCATCAGCATGACAATATCATCCGGAGCGTAAACACCCCAAGCCCCAACGATATAATCATCTGGACGAATCATCAGTGTTGCACCAGTCTGTGTTCCTAGTCTGGAATGGATACGCTTCAGTGCATTATCGCCAAATCTTTCACGGATCTTACTATTGGTGATTAGCGTCAACTGGGGATCAACATTGTGTAACGATGCCTTCAAACTATCAAGCTCAACAGGATTCACATCGCCCAGAACCAAGAGCGTAAAACTATTTCCTAAAAGGTCACTGAGGTGGGTATTTTCTGACAGTCTCTCATTTGGCAGAATAGCTCCAATAACCACTGAACCCACCGATGGAAGATTCGATAGCACCGCTCCGCCCTCGAAATAAATAAAGGGTTCCATCTGGCGCGGGTTAGCAAACTCCCCTGCCCATTGGTGATCTAACGAAAGAGACAAAGCGGCATCCCGCATCAAAGTCCAGCCTTTGGTCGGAGGTGTCATAAAGCGCGCGCTCTTAGATGCGTTTTCAAAAATATCCAGTGTTGCCCCACGCCGTTCAGGGGTATAACTGTCTAACAAGCTCTCATCGCTTAGCCCATTCAGAACACGTGCTAACTTCCAACCTGCATTTTCAGCATCTGCCAAGCCATTGTTTAGCCCGCGCACACCAAAAATCGGCACGATATGAGCGCTATCACCAATAAAAATCACCCGTTCATCGCGATAATCATCCAGCGCAAGGGTGTTGGCGGAATAAATACTCCACCATTCTAGTTCCCAATCACCTTTATACCCAATATCAACCAGAATTCTTGCAACATTTTCTCTAATGTTTGCCTCACGAATGGCCTCTTCCTCAGCTTGCCCCTCCGGCAATTGGTAATCAATACGCCAGAGGTTATCGGGCTGACGATGTATCAGAATAGTTTTGTCTGGATTGGATTTGCTGTCAAATAACGCCCGACGAATCGTGGGATAATTATGATCCATCTGCACGTCAGCAATAACATAACGACCTGGGAAATTTTTCCCGTTTAAGCGTTTTCCGCGTATTGTACGCACCGAGCTGCGTGCACCATCAGCAGCCAGCACCCATTCGACATCGCATTTGTAACGGCCATTAGTGTCGTTTATTGTCAGACGCGTACCGGATGTCGAATCGGAAATACCGACTACCTCACTGCACCAACGAGTTTCAATCAAATCGCAGGCATCCACTGCATTCCAGAGAAACTGTTCGATATACTGCTGCTGTATATTATACATTGGCAGGTACTTTTCGCTGTCAGTATGAGGCATTTGAAACTCGAGAATTTTTTGCCCTCGATAAAAGGTTCTACCGGTGGTCCAACCGAGGGCTTTTTCAATGAAGGGCGCGACTGCACCAACTCTTTCTAGTGCATGATAACTGCTGCGCTGCAGGCAAATTGCGCGGCTTCCGTCGTTAAAGGTATTCTTGTTATCGAATAAAACTGTCGGCACCCCGAAACGTGCTAACGTTAGCGCAGCGAACATTCCTACGGGTCCAGCGCCAACGATCGCGACTTTGAACTGATTGCGATCAAAAACGTGCTCCAAACTTGGCGCCGCAAATATCGGATATTTAAAATACAACGACTCGAATTCGCCCTTTCCCGCAGGTCTCAAAGTTTTATCTTCCGGTTATGTAATTTCATAAAGGTATTATAATGAAAAACATAGGTACTGTATTCGATATTGTATTTGGCGATGGAAGTCACGATTATTTAGTTGCAATAGTCGAGTTAGATAATCGTGAACGCCTGTCTCAGCCTAGAATTATGGTTGTAATGGACGACGTAATAAAGAACCACAAAGGGTTAACTGCTGCTGGTTTCGATACATTCAAGTTGTAGTAGACTGTTTGGAAGCTAAAATATGTATCTCATGTCATGAAACGAACGATCATTCCTGCAAGATCTGCAATTACTATTGAACTCTCAAAAGGTCAACGATGCCGAGTTATAAATACCGAAGGCGGACAAGTAGTCGATACTTGGGCTTTCAATCCCTATGATTTCAATGAATGCCTTTCGATGGAACACAGTAGGTCGGCCATTTATAGACTTTTATTTCGACCAGGAGATGTATTGGTAAGCAACAAGTTTCAACCTATGTTAACACTTACCGATGATACCTCTCCCGGGTTTCACGACACTCTACATGCGGCCTGCAGCGCAGGAAGCAATCGGTTCTATGGTTCCGATCAGATATTCCCTAATTGCCAAGATAACCTCCAAAAACAACTGGGACTAAGAGGACAGACAATTAACACCATACCATGCCCCTGGAATTTGTTCGAACATGCGTTAATTGGCGATCGCACTGAGCTAAAAGATGAGATCTCTGCAGCAGCTCCCGAAGATTATGTTGAACTCGAAGCTCGGATGGATTTAGTTATGATTTTTTCCGCCTGTCCATCCTTAGTAGGGAAAATTAGCGGTACTTCTGCGCGTGGTGCTGCAATCGGTTTTCTTTAGCAAACGGGACGGAGTAATAAGTCCATATCGCGTGCCAAAATTCCTAAGAGCCAACGCCGTAAACTCAACGATCATTCACACTTTCTAACGGTATCTGTCGAGACCAGGACTAGGTATCATTTGACACAGGTTCGTAGATAACCTTTTTTCGAAGATAGCTTCGCGAGAAATAATTACTCCGGTCCCGCATATTTCAGGATTTGATCAGCCTGAACTTCTCGCCTCCAGCACCAACACAACGTAAAGTTCAAAACAGATGAAACGATGAATCGTTTATAATTCTTAAATCCTTACAACTCCAAACGCTCGCAACCAATTTTTTCATGATAAACATAACTCTGGATGAAGTTTTCGAACTTGCTTTGGCTGCCGCATTAAAATCCGGCGCAAATCATAAAAACGCGACTTCATTGGCGCGTTCAATAAGGGAAGCAGAAGCAGAAGGTTTACGTAAAGTAGGATTAGGTTTCCTACCCTTTTATTGCGACCATCTTATAAGTGGTGCAATTGCCGGAGATGCTATTGCAGAAATTCACGACGAAAGCCCTTCGGTAGTTCAAGTTGATGCAAAAAACGGATTGGCACACCCAGCCTTCGATTTAGCAGCAGAACGGCTTTATGCAAAATCTAGGGAGTGCGGTTTAGCCGCAATGTCTGTTAAAAATGCTTATTATAATGGGGTTGAAGGCTACTTTGTAAGAAGAATGGCGAAACAAGGCCTACTCGGATTCGCCTGCAGCAATGCAACTGCTATGGTTTCGCCTTACGGAGGGAAACATCCTACATTCGGCACAAATCCGCTAGCATTTGCTGTCCCAAGGCTTAATACAGAGCCTCTTGTTATCGATTTCTCGACTAGTGCGACAGCGTTCGTGAATGTTGCTGGGGCAGCAGCTAACAATGAAACCATACCCGATACCTGGGCACTTGATACTGAAGGTAAACCAACCACCGATCCGAATGCAGGAATGGCGGGCTCGCTGCAACCACTAGGTGGTCCTAAAGGAACCGGCCTTGGATTAATGGTGGAAATTCTAGCCGCAGGCTTATCCGGTTCAGCCTGGTCTATCGAGGTGCCACAATTTGATACCGCTAGTAGCATACCACCGAGATTAGGGCAGTTTTATATGTCTATCGATCCCTCGCGATTTGGCAACCCTAATCTATTATCACGCTTGGAAGTCATGCTGGAAGAGATGTTAAGCCAGGAGAATGTTCGGCTTCCCGGAGATAAACGAAATAACTCCCGCTACAAAACAGAATTGAAAGGTGTGGACGTAGAAGACGCTCTATACGCAACAGTTCAAAGCTACACAGGAAGCTAAAACCGCCAATCTGATACGAAAAAATTGACCAAAAAACGAAAAACAAAGAAGCCAAAGATTAGGAATGGTAATCCCAGATAATCGGGCTATGTTATATAAAAAGAACCATTAATCTTCCCGTTTAAAGTTCCAGCAATCGAAGGCTATCCTGAAATCTATCGCAACATTAAGGAATCTGACAATAAAGGAATTAACATCGGGGGTTACTGACATGCCGACGTGACCTATCGCAAGAAACCCCACATGGCTTCGGTTGTTTATGCAAAAGACGTACCCGATTGCGGTGGTGATACCATGGAGGCTTTACATCGGACTTTGTTGGGATGAGTCAGGAGGAAAGCTTACCCTTGCTAGAAGAACTGTGGGCACATGCTAGCAGAACTGAATTTACCTGTCGATATCCTCTGGATTCAGAATACCATTGGTATTTGGAACAATTGTGCAACCCAGCATTACGCACTCAATGACTACTTCGGCCAACGTCGGCATATGCAACGAATCTCGACTCATGAATCTTGAATACGTTTATTGTGAAAAGTAGAATAGATGACTCACCATCTAGGCCAAGCATCATCAATGTCGGACCACTCCATTACAGTTGACCTATTGCGTATTGTCCAAACTTACCTTAAGCCATGTCGGTCGAGATCTCCAGGCGTTGCAGAAGTATTAGAAAAATTAGATTTTCATCTTACTTACTCGCAGCTAGAACTGGATATAAAACCCAGCGTACCCATTGATAAGGAAGCTTTATTAGATCAATCAATAACAGCAATAACCGATAAAGCACTACAACCAATAGCTAAACAACTAGAACAAGCTCGCAATAAGTTAACCTGGCGTATTGATAACGGTTTATTTTATGCAGAACAAGCCAATGTGGGAGAAAGTTATCGCAGTGGTAATATGCACTCAGAGCTTATTGGCCCTGAAGGCTGCGTCTTTCGCGACGAGAGTTTTCGCCTCGGATTATTTATACTAGCGCCAACCACACTTTATCGAGACCATAACCATACTGCCCCAGAGCTATACATAAATCTAACCGGCCCTTGTGGCTGGCGCTTTTCACCAAAAGACTGGCAGGATTTTAATGCTGGAAGTCTACTATGGAACCCGAGTGGCTTAACTCATGCCACCAGAACCTACCAGCAACCAATGCTGTCTATTTATAGTTGGACTAAAGATATTAAGAGCCAGTGTAGTGTCATACCAATGGATGATTGGTCAGGAATAGAGAGGCAGTTAACCAATGAGAAAAGCCAAAACTTATAAATCACTACGCGTCAAACCGGACGCTAGCTCGGTCTAGTGTTTCTCGATATACTTGAAAAAATATCTGAGGCTTAAGTTATCGTGCGACTCTGAACACACTTGAGTATCTGAACGTCTTTACACCAGCGTTTGTAGTGGTCTTTTAAAACCAAACGGAGAAAAAAGTGACAGGAGAATTTTCTAACTATGATGCAATTGGATTGGGAGAACTCGTCCAACGTGGAGAAGCAAGCCCCGCGGAATTACTTGATGCGACAATTGGAAATATCGAAAAGATAAATCCAACAATTAATGCCGTCGTTCATAAAATGTATGAGCAAGCACACAAAACGGCAAAAGAGTGGAGCGTTGTAAAGAAAAAAGACCCATCAGAAAGCCCTATTTTTTGTGGTGTTCCATTTCTCCTGAAAGACCTGCTTTCAGAATATAAGGGTGCACCGTTTAGCGAGGGCTGTAAGGCCGTTGATGGTTATATCTCCGAAGTTGATAGTGAATTGGTAAGACGCCAAAAGGCCGGTGGATTAAATATTGTAGGAAAAACCAATGCTTCAGAATTTGGTGGTTTACCTTTAATGGATTGCGAACTATTTGGACCTACACGTAACCCTTGGAATTTACATTTAACCCCTGGGGGATCCAGTGGCGGATCAGCAGCAGCGGTGGCCGCCGGTATTGTTCCCATGGCCCACGGAAATGATGGTGGGGGCTCTGTCCGAATTCCGGCCTCATGTTGCGGTCTGTTTGGTTTAAAACCCACGCGAGCACGAAACCCTCTTGGGCCTTACTTCGGAGACATGGCAGGAGGTCTAATTAGCGAACATGCGCTTACGCGCTCGGTAAGAGATTCTGCAGCATTGTTAGATACAACGGCGGGCCCCGGCATTGGTGATCCCTATTATGCCCCTGCTAAGAAACGTGCCTATTTGGAGGAAACGAAAAAAGAAGCAGGGAAACTAAAAATAGGCTTTCTAAGCAGCGCTCCTGAGGGCTGGGGGAAAGTACGCCAGATTCATCCGGATTGTCTGAGCGCGGTTTACGATGCCGCTCAGTTATGCGAGGAGTTGGGACATCACGTTGAAGAGGTTGCACCAAATCAACTAAGCAACCCCAATATTCAACAATACTACAATGTAATTTGGTCCAGCTTAATGGGGCATTTTATTGGTTACTGGGAGAGAATATTGGGAAGAAAAATAAACGAGGACGAAGTGGAAGCATTTAATTGGGAGGACTATCAAGCCGGCTTCGATATAACCGGAGCTGACTATCTGATTACATTAGAAGAAGTTCAGCGCTACTCTCGCAAAATCGCTCATTGGTATAACGATGGTGGATATGACCTATTATTGACACCAACACTAAGAATTCCGCCATCAGAGTTTGGAACCTTCGACTCAACAGCAACTGAACCGAGAAAAATTCTGGATATCGCAACATCGTTTAATCCATTCACTCGAATTCAAAATTTAACCGGACAACCCGCTATGTCCGTTCCATTATTCTGGAACAAAAACAACGTACCTATTGGTGTGCAATTTGCAGGACGCTTTGGAGACGAGGCAACACTATTCCGCTTGGCGGCTCAACTAGAACAAGCCCGACCTTGGGCTCATCGAAAACCACCTGCTCATTGCAGCATCGTTTAGCGTCTAGAAAACAACAAAGAACTTATCGTTTGTTAATATTCGTCGACAGACTATTCGGCGCTCGCTTAATAAGACTTTATTAGTGAAAGAAATGTGCAACAATCGGGAAAATTCATAATATGCATGTAAGTATCTTTCCAACTAGCGGTTGGAAATCGAAGATTACTCTTTATATTATCTCTTGAACGCAAAACGTGATGAAAAGTTTCAAATATCTTTCGTTACTTTATTTCTATGAAAACTAGGGAAAGCACTAATGATTTTTGTGAAGCCAGCTATTGGGTTAGTATTTTTGGCACTAAATGGAATCGGTAACGTAATGGCAGCTGAGGAAGCTAAATACACAGTCGTGCTCAAAGATCAAAACTTCGAGGTTCGTGAGTATGAGCCCCATGTTCTTGCTGAGACCATCGTCGACGGGGATTTTGATCAAGCCGGCAACAAAGCATTTCGTCGACTTTTCAAATATATAAGTGGTAACAACAACTCTCGTCAGAAAATTGAAATGGCCTCGCCTGTTTCCCAAGAGAGCGAGAGCGAGAAGATTGCTATGACATCACCCGTCGGGCAACAGAAATCGCAAGAAAACTGGGCCGTGAGTTTTATGATGCCGGCATCATATTCAATTAATATGCTTCCCAAACCGAAAGACCCAAAGATTACATTACGGCAAGTAAAGGCTAGACAAATTGCCGCTATTCGATACTCAGGTTTCTGGAATGAAAAAAGTTATCTACAGCATAAGAATAAGTTAGATGTGTGGATAAAGAAGCAACGTCTTACCGTGATAGGAGAACCTATATGGGCCCGTTATAACGCCCCGTTCACACCGTGGTTTATGAGACGGAATGAAATTTTGGTGCCCGTTGTCAACATGTCAAAAGAAGATTAAGGACAAAGGTGTCATATAGGCGTTCACATGAAAATGATTGTCCTCGTGTTTGATAACATTTGCACTGTATAGTGAATACAGCGAATTTTTGTACAAAAAACTATTGAAATCGGAAAATTCGCAACTAACACCAAAGATTTTACTGCACAGGGAAACCCACTCTTAATTTACCAATTAATTTATTTTTGCCTTTAAGCAGCAGAAAATAACCAAGGCTGTTAATTCCATAATCCAGCACAAAAACTTATAGTAGGTCCATGTAACTAAAAATAATCTTTCCGTATCAATAGTAAATTGCTCCTTCGAACAAGATATTTACCAATCAGAATAAATTGAATCGCCCACGACATATTCTCCCAGTTATCGTGTTTTCTCAGTTCGCCGGCACGTCACTATGGTTTGCCGGTAACGCGATTATCTTCGAACTACAGCAGTCCTGGGACTTACCGATGGAAAGCACTGGGTATATTACAGCCGCAGTTCAATTCGGCTTTATCCTGGGCACATTGGTTTTCGCAATTTTAGCTATTGCCGATCGTTACTCTCCGCGTCTAGTTTTCCTTAGCTGTGCACTACTCGCCTCGTTAGCTAATAGCATGTTGCTGGTTTCTCCAGAGTCTTTGGATTATCTTTTAATTCTGCGCTTTATCACCGGTTTTTTTCTTGCAGGTATATATCCTGTTGGTATGAAAATCGCGGCAGGATGGTATCAGCATGGTCTTGGTCGAGCACTGGGCTATTTAGTAGGCGCTCTGGTAATCGGAACCGCTTTTCCTCATTTACTTCGTGGTTTGAATATTGGACTACCTTGGCAGCAAATTTTAATTTCGGTTTCCATACTCGCGGCAAGTGGAGGAGTGCTGATGGCAAAATTCGTACCGGACGGTCCATTCACCGCTGGTATGTCCCAATTTAATCCGGCTGCACTTTGGCAGGCGTTTCGATTGCCGTCATTTAGGGCATCAGCCTTTGGCTATTTTGGGCATATGTGGGAACTATACAGCTGGTGGGCTTTCCTACCACTCTGGCTAGTCGCATATCAACAGAGTACCAACACAGACATTAACATTTCAATGTGGTGTTTTTTAATTATTGCCGCCGGTATGCTGGGCAGTGTAATTGGAGGAATTTTTTCCCAAAAGTCCGGTAGTGCGTATGTTGCAATGCTACAACTTGGTATTTCCGGAATCTGTTGCCTGTTATCGCCAGTCTTTTTTAACTTCGACGTGCCAGTGATTTTTCTATTCTTATTGGTATGGGGTATTACTGTTGTAGGTGACTCGCCCCAATTCTCCACATTGAACGCTCAAAATGCGCCGCCCGCCTATATCGGCTCAGCTCTAACGATTGTAAATTCAATTGGATTTCTAATCACAATCTTTAGCATCCAGCTGCTTAACTCATTCTGGTTCGCAATAGGTCCACAGTGGGTATTTCTCCTACTACTACCGGGACCTGTTTTTGGATTACTTTCGATGCGTCACTTTTGGAAAAAAACAGCTAAAAAAACAGCAACACCCAACTAAATCCGCAATTTATCACTGTCACTTCCCATAGAGTCATTAAAAACTAGGCCCACTCAAACCTAATTCTTAATACAAAAGCCCGCATCTATAAGGCGTAATATCATCAATTGTTGTATTTATGACCAAATAATAGGTGTTTATATGCACATATATAGCTTTCTGCGATGACAACTGGTGTGAATAGGCGTATAACATTGTTGTATATATGACTATTGCGCGCTTTGGGCGCCATAGAGTATTTTAGGTTTATATTCGAACCGGTGAATTCGAGTATATGTTTTTTATTTCACCAACAATTATGAGTAAATAGAATGAGTAAAGGTACAGTAAAATGGTTTAATGCCGATAAAGGTTTCGGTTTCATTACTCCAGAAGATGGCGGAAAAGATTTGTTTGTTCATCATTCTGAAATTCAGGCTGGCGGTGCATACGCTACATTGAATGATGGTCAGGAAGTTGAATTTGAAGTTGGCCAAGGCCAGAAAGGCCCCTGCGCCAATAAAGTTGTTGCTATCTAAAGCTAACGACCTTCAGGCAAAAGCAGTTGGACGGCTCAGCCGCCCTCTGCTTTAGCCGCAAGAAACATCCCTAGTTTTACCCAGTTCCCCCCCCCAACATTTTCTCCTAACAATATCACCCCGAGAGTAAGGGTGCTGCAAGTCGATTAAAACCAATACCCTATAAAGCGGATATCTCGGCACTAACATGAGAAGCAAAACCGGTTCCAGCTTCAGTATATATATTGAAAACCGTGGTTGCACCAGCAGCTTTCAGTTCCTCGACTTCGTCTGGGAATTTTGCAGTGGTTGCCACCTTTCCAACAAAAGACGAATCGCCTAAATGATGCAAGATCGCAAGACTGGTGTTTAGTTTAGGTAAGGCTAGCATCACCAACTCAACCGTGTGAGAAGATTGCACGCAATCCCAAAAGTCTGTATCGGTAGGATCGCCCAGTAAAACATGACGTCCTGAATTTTGATGATTGCTAACGGTTCTGGGGTCGATGTCTACACCAATGACAGCATTACCGTACAAGCTATGCATAACGTCGTAAGCCCCTGACCCGACACCACCCATGCCGATAATGACAACTTTTGCACCACCGACATCAAGGAAACGGTCCTCAGAAATTCGTTCCTCTGTCTGAAAGCGTCTCCACACATCAATGAAACGTGTATAAATTAGATCCGAAAGTGTATTAAAAATAGCGGCAATAATGAAAGACAAAGCAAGCGCTATCGATAACGATATAAGCCATTTACTTTCCAGCCATTGATTGGCTACACCAATAGCCACGATGATCAAACCGAACTCACTAAAGTTAGTCAAGTTTAAGGTCGTTAACAGCGATGTCCGTGCTCGCAGCTTAAAACGACTTAACAGTAGGAAAAAAAATGCTGACTTTAGAAAAATCGCTGTAACTAACAACACACCAATAGCAAATGTCTGCAAGGACAACTGGCCCGACAACCCGACGGACAAAAAGAATCCCAGCAAAAATAGATCTTTAAACCCCAACATAGTTTTAGCCATTTCTTCGGCCTTGGGATGACTAGAAATCATAATCCCCAGAATTAGCGCTCCTAGGTCACCCTTTAGTCCAACTAGTCCAAAAACCTCGGCACCGCCCAACGCCAGCAAGAGACCATAAAGAACTAATAACTCACCATGTCCAACATGCTTTAAAAGCAAACGTAGAAGTGATCGAGCAGGAATTAGCAATAGTAGCGATAACGCCCAAATTGTCGGCAACTTACCTGTTGAGACAGCCAGAAAGCCTACAGCGGCAATGTCCTGCATGATCAATATGCCAATGGCGATTCGACCGTGTAACGACGTCATCTCACCTTTTTCCTCTAACACCTTAACTGCAAATACCGTGCTTGAAAAACTCAAGGAAAATGCGATAAGAAACGAAGTTCGTAAATCCAGATCAGAGAAAAATGGCAAACCTATTAATACTAGGCCGTAAATAATAATACCCAATGTAGCCGTAACTATCGACATATGAAGGGCACTAACAGCCCACACTTGGGGTTTAGCCAACGTGCTAAGGTTTAATTTTAGGCCAACCGTAAAAAGCAACAAGGTAATGCCCAAGTCGGCCAGTTTCTGAAGCAATTCTCCATTGGCTATTCCAAAGGCATTGAGCAGAACTCCGGCAATGAGATAACCAACCAATGGTGGAAGACTTACCGATCGAGCGATAAAACCCAGCACAAAGGCAAGAAAAATCCACGCTACATCTTCAAGCGCTATGACTACCCATTCAACTTCCATCAACTCGCATCATAAAGTTACATTATTGATTACCATTCTATGAGAGCAAGGATAACCTAAATATGAACCAATAGCGGAACAACATATAACAAACTATATTTCTACAGTGGCTAGAATAGTATTCTCATTAAAATTTCACGGAATCTATGTTATTTATTCTGTAAATCGTTCCGTCTCCACGCTAAAAGAAAAATCTATATACTTAACATGCAACTGTTAGATCAACTTAATGGCTTTTAAGGGAATTTGCTGTGTTTTACCGCTTATTTTCCAACCACCCAATGAAACCCATTTTTAAGAACGCTCTAACCCCTAGTTACGTATCAAATGAAAGCTTCGGGTATAAAAAATGCTGAGTTGTAATTCACTTAACGACACGCTTATCAAAGCGATACAGCAAAAATCATTAAGAGAAACTCTTGAGTCGTTATCGACGACATCGACCACACTCCTACCAGAAGAGAAAAAAGTTCTAGATAAAGCTGTGGCCGCTACACGAGAATTGGATGGCGACGTCGAAACTGAAATTATACGACTGGTTTCTGGGCTGCAAAGAATAAACATCACCCCTGTTTATTCAGGTAAAGCGACTCCAAAAGCACTTATCCATAATATCAAGCTAGAAGTGCGGTTATCGCAACTAAATATTGTGGCTTCATTTCTTGAATCTGAAGGTTATAGTTGCGATTTACGCATGCAATCAACATTTTGGAATCGATACAAAAAATTCTATGGGAGTGCAATATTTTTTAGTGACACGCGTTCCCCATTTCGGGTTCAACTAATTTGGCGAGCTGTATACAACGTTCCGAATCGCCTTGGGCAATTATTGTTACCAAATCGACAGGACCTAAGGGCTATCAATCTACCTACCTTGCTTTGGCCTGCCTATAGTCTGGTGCATCTATTTCGAGCGGTAACTAAAAAAGATAGTTTAACTAACCATCATACGAACTTGGGTCCATTTTTAGGTACACCGGACGGTATTATTCAGTTGTTACTGGAGTTCGCTGGATTAACCGCTGATGATACGCTTATAGACTTAGGATGTGGTGATGGACGCGTTCTATTGGCAGCTGCTAACTTATTTAGATGCAAAGCCATCGGTTATGAAACCGATCCTACGCTGGTGAAGCAAGCTAAAAAACTGGTTGCAAAAATGGGACTTTCAGAGCACGTTATGATTAGCCAAGAAAATGCAGAAGATGCTAATCTCACTAACGCTTCCGTGGTGTTTATCTTTTTACCTGTGCAATCGATAAAACAATTCGTTCCCGTCTTATTACGTAAAATGAAGGCGGGATCAGTACTCATTGCCCACGAACAGGACCGACTCGACACCTCAGTTAACACAGATGAACAATATCCAGTTATTCACCCATCCGGAGTGACCGTGGCGCATAAATGGATTGCAAAGCCGAAGTCTTAAAACAATCAGACTACGTAGACATCTAATCGCTCCAGTCTACCCGGCTTTTAGACGCTCGCCATCCCCAGCCCCACAATAATGCGCGAGCTCTTTTAATGCGGCTTCATTTAAAATAGTGCAGTACTTGTTATTCATTTTTATCCAGCCATCTTTCTTAAACCGCTTGAATTGACGACTCAGTGTCTCTGACGCCATAGCGAGATAGTTAGCAATTTCATGTCGACTCATTGGCAAATGAAATTGATCGCATGCTAGACCTCTACCGCGATATTTCTCGACATAATTGAGTAGAAAAACAGCTAATCTTTCCTCCACCGGGCGTTTTCCGACCAACATTAATAAATGCTGCAGCGAGTTCTGATTACGACTTCCGATGCTTCGCATTTCATATTGCAATGCCGGAAATTCTTCACACAAATGATCCAATCGATCGATTGGCATTTCGCAAACCCGAGATTCATCCATAGCAACAATATCACACTGAT
This sequence comes from uncultured Gammaproteobacteria bacterium, assembly GCA_905478855.1. Classification (GTDB taxonomy): domain Bacteria; phylum Pseudomonadota; class Gammaproteobacteria; order Arenicellales; family CAJQKF01; genus CAJQKF01. Next base: position 306 of record CAJQKF010000019.1, on the reverse strand, counting down.
AACGCTGATCCCCCAAACCGTCAAAGCCAATAATATCCCCGGGTGTATAAAAGCCGGTAATATGTAAATTACCATCGACGTCGGAGACCATGCCTTTAAAAGATCCGGACCGAACTGCATAAATTCCTTTTAGTGAATCACCTGATCGGTATAGAGCCTGGTCTTTTTCAAAGCGGGAAGACAGGCTAACTATTTTTTCAAAATCGACAAGTTCATCATGATTTAAACCGTTTGTTACACACAGCTTAGAAAGGTTACATGCAGCGCAGGAAACCTTTAATTCCGGTTTTGATGTATAAATAGTAT